>CAYWTT010000010.1:0-25057 GCA_964461245.1 uncultured Prolixibacteraceae bacterium
CTGGTCTTTGAACGGAAAGGGGAGTTTCCCGGTGGTATCGGTGCGAATAGTATCCTTTGGAATAAAAAGGTCTTCAGTATGATTTTCATCCCATTCGTTTATTTCCGCCCGGGAAAGGAAACCTCCTCCGGGGGTAAACAGGGAAATCATGATGGTAAAGGTGAAAATATTTCTAACGGACCTGTGCAATCTCATCAACTGTTATAACCTTTTTAATGTAAGCTTGATCACTTTCTCCACGTTGGCCCCGGGATTTTCCTTTAAAACTTTTCCCAGTGCCGCATCGGCTTCTTTTCTGGCAAAACCCAGCATAACCAATGCTGATAACGCTTCATTCCTGATGGTATTGTTTTCCGGAATTAAAAATTGTTCCACCGATGCCACTTTGCCCATTTTATCTTTCAGGTCGATAATAATCCTTTGGGCAGTTTTTAAGCCGATTCCTTTTACTGATTTCAGCAGGGCAGTATTTTCAGAAGCAATGGCTGAGATGATCTCATCGGGCGTGAGAGAGGAAAGCATCATCAGTGCAGTGGCAGCCCCTACCCCGTTTACCGAAAGGAGGTTTCTGAACAGCTCCCTTTCCGACAGGGTGGCAAATCCAAACAACAGGTGCGCATCTTCCCTTACAATAAGCTGGGTATAGACTTTAACCTGCTTTTGTCCCTGAAAGAGAGAGAAAGTATTCAAAGAAATATGGACAGAATAACCGATCCCTCCGGCCTGAATCACAACATATGCCGGGTTTAACTCGACAACGTCACCCTGTACAAACTCATACATGGCAGCAGGGAATTAGAGTGAATCTTCCTCGGCTTCGATATCGATGTTCTCATCCACCTGGTTGGGGTTGATGTCAAACTTCTTCAGCGGGTCGTGTGAAATTTCCCTGTAAATCTGCCTGTTTTTATATATGTCGATGGCGAGATAAAGTGCTTCCCTGAAGGAATCGGGTGATGCTTTATCCTCTCCGGCAATGTCGTAAGCTGTACCATGTGCGGGGGATGTCCTGACAGCCGAAAGGCCGGCGGTGTAATTTACGCCCCGGTCAAACGAAATCAGTTTGAATGGAACCATCCCCTGATCGTGATACATGGCCAGGACCGCATCAAACCGGGCATAATCACCCGAACCAAAGAAACCGTCGGCAGGGTAGGGTCCCAGGGCTGTAATGCCTTCATCGCGCGCCTGATCGATTGCCGGAATAATGATTTCCTGGTCTTCTTTCCCGATCAGGCCGTTGTCACCGGCATGAGGATTCAGACTCAGCACTGCAATCCGGGGATTGGTGACGGCAAAATCCTGAATCAGGCTGCGCTGTATGATCCTCAGCTTGGAAAGTATCTTTTTCTTTGTCAACAGCCGAGGAACTTCGCTGAGCGGTACATGGCCCGTAGCCACTCCGACCCTCAGGTTTTCACTGACCATCAGCATTACGCAATCTTCGGCATTGAACTGGCGGCACAGATATTCCGTGTGTCCCGGAAACTTGAAATGCTCGCTCTGAATATTATGCTTATTGATTGGAGCGGTGATCAAAACATCAATCAGGCCCTTCTGAAGGTCACTGACAGCCTTCTCCAATGCCAAAAAGGAGGATTCTCCGGCTGAAGGGGTGGATTTTCCCAGTTCTACGCGGATATTCTCGTCGATACAATTGATAATATTGGCTTTGTTGGGAGAAGCTTCCTGTGCTCCCCTGACATGGTTGAAACTCACATTTTCCATGTTCAGGGCTTTCCGGTGATAGGCTGCCACCTTGGGAGAGCCATACACAATGGGAGTGCACATTTCAAGTATGTGACTGTCGGCCAGTGTCTTAATGATCACTTCATAGCCAATTCCATTTATATCTCCGTGGGAAATGCCCACTTTTATTTTAGAGTTGTATACCATATCGTTGTCGGTTATTAATTAATCCCAGAAGAGCTGGCAAATTTACGTTTTTATTTAAGATATTTCAAAAAGTTAAAGAGCAGGCGCACTCCGCTTCCAGTGGCTCCTTTGCACTTATAACCCTCTTTTTCAAAGACAAAGGCAGTGCCGGCAATATCAAGGTGAATCCAGGGAAAGTGGGTGAAATGTTCCAGAAACTTAGCAGCTACTATGGTTTGGCCTTCGCGGCCTCCGAGGTTGGTCATGTCTGCCACATCCGATTTGAGCGGGGTGGCGAATTCCTCCCACAACGGAAGTTCGATTATTCGCTCATACACTTCTTCTCCGCTCTTCATTAAAGAATGGAGGTGTTCCGCACTGTTTGACATGGCCAGGATGCCCTGATTCCCGGCGATGATCGAGGCTGCACCGGTGAGCGTGGCCAGGTCGATGACCAGCAGGGGATTGTATTTTCGGGCGTAACAGAGTGCATCGGCAAGAATAAGCCGTCCTTCGGCGTCGGTGTTGAGTACTTCGACCGTGGTGCCATCAGAAATGGTGATCACATCACCCGGAGCCATCGCATTTCCGTTGGGGCGGTTATCTGTTGCCGGAACCAGTCCTACCACGTGAACCGGTAACCGCGCCCTGCTGACAGCCTGGAGAGTGGCTGCCACCACCGCGGCCCCGGCCATGTCCGATTTCATGTAGTCCATTGATTTGGGAGTCGGCTTCAGGCTTAATCCACCCGTGTCAAAAACAACTCCTTTCCCTACCAGAACTACAGGCTGACTGTTTACCGGATTTTCCGGCTTCCACTCCATGATGGTAAAGGTGGGGGGATCAATACTCCCCTGGTTCACTGCCAGCAACCCACCCATCTTGAGGGTTTCGATCTTCTGCTTGTGGAATACTTCTACCGAAAATCCGGACTCTTCCCCTTTCTGGCTGAATTCTTTGGCCAACTGCCTGGCATTCAGGGATGAAAGCGGTTCGTTGACCAGGTCGCGCGCCCAGCTGACCGCGTCGGTAATCCACTCCAATTCGGTCAGATCTCCTTCCGTTAAGCCGGAATCCCATACTCCTAACACCTCAGGAAGGAAATTCTCCTTCTCTTTTTTGTATTTCGAAAATGAGTACCCCGACAACAGCATTCCTTCGATAAATGCTTTGGTATATGCAGTCTCAGTAAAACTGCATACCACAATGTTCTTCAGCTTTTCTTTCCTGACCACTTCCATCCAGGAGGCCCCGGCTTTCCTGAAATTCTCCAGCACCCTGTTGGCCGGATGTGTTAAAACCGGACTTGCCAGGAAGAGGAAGCAGGGCAGTCTTTGAATAAGCAACGTATCGGTCTTTTCAGGTTTTCTTTTCCATAATGCTGATTCTTCCTGACTGAGCTGAACCTCTATACGGCTGGCGTCACTGAAAAGCAGCGCCATGGAGATTTTTTCAGGAATATCCGTTATTTTTGACAGTTTTGTTTTCATCGCATAATTATAAAATGAACAGTTGTAAATAGTTCTCAACGGGGATCTGTCCGCCGGAAAAATTCCTAAAAATAACAATTTAGCCGGATGGAAGTTGACTTTTGCTGAACATTCATTAAGACAGAGAATGGAAAAGCTGGATCATATATTTCACAAAGCGCTCTCTTTTAAACCGTTGACCCCGGAGGAGGGAGAATTACTCTATGAAATGGCGCCCACGCATGAGCTGATGGCTGCAGCCGATGAGTGTCGTCGCCGGAAGGTTCCTGGTGATCACGTAGGCTGGATCATCGACCGGAATATCAATATCACCAACGTGTGTGTTTCCGGGTGCAAATTCTGCAACTTTCACTGCAAAAAAGGGAGCCCGAATGCGTATATCACCACCCTGGAGGAATATATTCCGAAGATTGAGGAACTTTTCAGGGCCGGCGGAGACCAGGTGTTATTACAGGGAGGCATGCATCCCGACCTGGGACTCGATTTTTACCGCGATCTGTTCCATCGGCTGAAGAGTCATTTCCCATTGCTGAAACTCCATGCATTGGGTCCCCCTGAAATTGTCTTTATTTCAAAGAAGGAGCGGAAATCAACCCGCTATGTGCTTGAATCGCTGGTAGAAGCGGGAATGGACAGTCTTCCCGGTGCGGGGGCGGAGATTTTGTCGGACCGGGTGAGAAAAATCATTTCACCGGGGAAATGCAGGACCAAGGAGTGGCTCGATGTGATGCGGGAGGCTCACCGGATGAACCTGGTGACCTCGGCCACCATGATGTTCGGCCACATGGAAACTCTGAGGGAAAGAATCGAACACCTGGATCACATCAGGCAGGTTCAGAGTGAGAAGCCGGAGGGAGCGCATGGTTTCGTCACTTTTATTCCCTGGCCTTTCATGGACCAGGGAACAGCGCTTCAAAAACAGGGTATTTTTAACCGAACCACCGCGGAAGATTATCTGCGGCTGATTGCCATCAGCAGGTTAATGCTGCATAATGTCACGAATATTCAGGCTTCCTGGCTTACCGTGGGGGCCCTCACAGGGCAACTTTGCCTTCACGGGGGTGCCAATGACTTTGGGTCGGTCATGATGGAAGAAAACGTGGTGTCAGCTGCCGGAGCTTGTTACAAGATGGATGCCGCCGGCATTCAGCAGGCTATCCGCGATGCCGGCTTCACTCCGCGGTACCGGAATCAGGCTTATGAGGATGTGACGTGGAATCAGTGAATGATCCCCAGCTTTTTCCCTGCTTTAATAAAAGCTGCGACAGCCTTGTCGATCTGTTCCTCAGTGTGGGCGGCCGATATCTGAACCCGGATGCGGGCTTTCCCGCGGGGAACCACAGGGAAGACAAATCCGATCACATATACCCCTTCCTTCAGTAATTCATCAGCAAAGCGGATGGCCTTGGGTTCATCGTAGATCATGACCGGAATGATGGCTGTATTTCCTTTTACCAGGTCAAAACCGGCAGCTTCCATTTGAGTCCGGAAGCGGTTGGCTTTATCCATCACACTGTTTGGAAGCGCTGAACTGCTTTCAAGTATTCCGATGGCTTTCAGGGTTGCTCCTACCGTGGCAGGGGCCAGCGTGTTGGAAAAAAGATAAGGGCGGGAACGCTGCCTGAGCAATTCAATGATCTCCTTCCTACCGGAAGTGCAGCCGCCGTTGCCACCTCCCATGGCTTTTCCGAATGTGGTGGTGATGATGTCGACTCTCCCCATCAGTCCGTAATGCTCGGCAGTACCCCGGCCGGTCGGTCCGATATAGCCGGTGGCATGAGAGTCGTCGATCATTACCAGGGAATCGTATTTTTCACACAGCCTTACAATTTCAGGCAGTTTGCAGATATCCCCGTCCATGGAGAACACGCCGTCGGTCACCACTATCCTGAATCTGGCGGGTTGAGCCTCCTGAAGACACTTTTCAAGTTCAGCCATGTCGGAATGTTTATACCGGAGACGCTGGGCTTTGCATAATCTAACCCCGTCGATGATCGATGCGTGATTCAGCTCATCGGAAATAATGGCGCTGTCCTCCCCCAGAAGGGGTTCAAAAACTCCCCCGTTGGCATCAAATGCCGCACAGTATAATATGGTGTCTTCGGTGCCTAAGAATTCGGATACCTTCTGTTCCAGTTTCTTATGGATCTCCTGGGTTCCGCAGATAAACCTTACCGAAGAAAGCCCGAATCCCCACTCATTCATGATATCCTGGGCAGCCTTCACTATTTCCGGGTGACCGGCCAAACCAAGATAGTTATTGGCACAGAAATTCAGCGCCTTTTCACCGGTATTCAATGTGATCTCGGCACCCTGAGCTGAAGTGATGATTCTTTCAGTTTTATATAATCCCTGCTCTTTCAGTGTTTCAAGGGTTTTCTGCATTTCCTGCTTCATTTTCCCGTACATAATCGTAATTTTTATGGGACAAATTAACAAAATCGTTGTGAAAAATTGGATGATATATGACATAAAATAACCAGGGGTGACCTGACTCAACACAGGCAGGGTCGTGTGGGGGGGTAATCGGATTATCCCTGTTACCGAACCGTCTTAGTGGTTAGGTCGTCCGGTTATTCTGCACTGTGGTATGAAGAAATTGTTACTTTTCCAGTGTTCGCAAATATTCGGGATTAACTTTTATCCCGAGTTCCTGTGCCTTTTGAATATCCCTCAGCGCACTTGCTTTATCTCCTGATTTAAAGTAAAAGAAAGAGCGGTTCTGCCAGAAAACGCCCTGGGAGGGTCTCAACCGGATGGCCTGGTCAAAGTCGGCCAATGCTTCCTTGTGGTTGTTTAACTGGCTGTAGCAAAGGCCCCTGAGGTTCAGCATGTCGGGATCATCCGGTTCTATTCGGAGATAGGCTGTGACATCATCGGCTGCCTTCCTGAATTCTTTCAGGGAATAATGGGCCAGGGAACGATTTGACCAGGCCGCTTTGTTGCGGGGCTCCAGTTGAATGGCTTTATCAAAATCGGAGAGTGATTCTTTGAACAATCCCTTCGTGGCCAGAGCGGCTCCCCGGTTGCTCCTGGCTTCTGCGTATTCTCCGTTGATCTCAATCGATTTGTTAAAGTCGGCAAGGGCTTCCTCTGTGCGGCCGGTGTCATAATAGGCTTTTCCCCGGTTGCTCCAGGTGGCATATCCGTCGGGTTTGATTTCAAGGGCTATGTTGTACGAAGCGATGGCTTTGTCATATTGTTTGTGCTCGCGGTAATATTTGCCCAGGTTATTGTGAGCCACTGCTACCTTCGGATACTTGCGGATCACGTCGGCAAAAAGCGTTTCGGAATTCTGCCAGACTTTCATCCGGTTATGGGTAGCTACGGTTAATACCAGGAGATAGGCAGTGCCTCCGGCCATAACGGCATATCTCAGGTTCCCGGTTGCCAGCCGGTCGGCCAGAAAGGCCAGGATGAAAAACAGACCTATGTATGGAACATAGGTGAACCGGTCGGCAATAAAGCCCTGTCCGGCTCCGACCACCTGCAACATGAACACCACATTGACGAAGAAAAACAAACTCCCGAAAATAATCTCAGGATGTGACTTGCCTGCTCTCCAGACGATCCAGGCTATCGCCAGAACGGCAGGCATGCTGAGATAATGGAGAAGGGTCAGTTTCGACGGAAAGGGATAAATGGCCGTCATCTCAAAGGGAATAACTGCTTTCACGATATAGACGCAAAGTGAGTAGCTCCCGATAAAAAACCGTTGGAAAAAGGGTAAAATTGTCCCGGTTTCTAGGCTTCCCGTCTGTTTCAGAAAATAAATCCCCGCCACCCCGGTAACCAGAGATAAAATGAAAAAAGGAATCTTATCTGGGATTTGTTTGAAGGAAAACCTCTTCTCCAGGTAATAATCAACCATGATCAGCGCCAACGGCAGGGACACAGCCTGTATCTTCGATAAAAGGGAAAGGATGAATGATCCCATTGAAAGCAGATACAAGAGAGAATGGCCCGACTTTCTGAAATGGATGTAAAAAATTACGGAAAGCAAATAAAACAGCGTGTACAACACATCTTTCCTTTCGGTTACCCATGCCACCGATTCTGTGCGCATGGGATGAATGCCGAATAGCATGGCCACAATAAAACTGACAAACAGGTTTATACCCATAAGTTTCATAAAAATGAAAACCAGGGCAGTGCATAACAGATGCAGGATCAGGTTATCGATATGGAAAGGTTTGGGATTAAGTCCGAAAAAATGCTTTTCCACGGCAAAGGTGAGGGTGGTCAGTGGAGTGTAACCTCCAATAACCGTTTCGGTGAACATATTTCTTACGTTTTCCCGGGTCAATTGCTGCACATTTGGATTTTGTGTTACATTGACATCATCGTCCCAGTTCACAAATTCATAATGGACTGTCGGATAGTACAGGAAAGCGGTAACCATTAAGACCACCAGTAACGAGATACGGGTTTTCCATGATCCAGATGAAACGGATTTTTGAACAAGCTTACCGGTTTGGTTTTTAGTTTTTGGTTTTGACATGATAATTAGTAATGACATTTCGGACAATGCGGGAATAAAAATAAAAAATATTTATTCAACAGGCTCTAACCAAAGTTTTCATTAAGGTGGAAGGTTGAACGGTATCTCCCCCTCCGCAAATTTTCCCGTTTTCCTTATCTTTGCCGCAAATTCAGAAATATGAGTGAAAGAAGAGTGAGGGTCCGTTTTGCCCCCAGTCCAACCGGTCCGCTGCACATGGGAGGCGTCCGTACAGCTTTGTTTAACTACCTGTTTGCACGGAAGCACGGGGGAGATTTCCTGTTGCGCATTGAAGACACCGATCAGGTGCGTTATGTACCAGGCGCGGAGGAATATATTGTGGAAAGCCTGAAATGGTGCGGTTTAATACCGGATGAAGGTCCCGGTTTCGGAGGAGAATTCGGGCCTTACCGGCAAAGTGAGCGGAAGGGGATCTATGAGGGGTATGCCCGGAAGTTGGTTGAATCAGGCTGGGCTTACTATTCCTTCGACACTCCCGAAGAACTTGACCGCCTCAGGGCTGAGGCAGAAGCGGCAGGAAAGACATTTTCCTACGATCAGCATACCCGGGCACAGCTTTGTAACTCTCTTTCCCTCTCCGCTGATGAGGTGCAGAGGCGGATCGGTGAAGGCCAACCCTATGCCATCCGTTTTAAGATGCCTGAAGCTACTGATGTCACCGAGGAAGATCTGATCCGGGGATCGGTCACTTTTAATACGCGGGAACTGGATGACAAAGTGCTGTTCAAATCGGATGGCATGCCAACCTATCACCTGGCCAATGTGGTGGATGACTACCTGATGGAGATCACCCACGTCATCCGGGGAGAGGAATGGCTTCCTTCTCTTCCTTTGCATATATTGCTTTACAGGGCTTTCGGCTGGGAGGATAAACGTCCACGTTTCTCTCATCTGCCTTTGATCCTCAAGCCTCACGGAAAAGGGAAACTGAGCAAGCGAGATGGAGATCAAATGGGATTCCCGGTATTTCCACTGCTGTGGAAAGATCCCGAGACCGGTGAAAATTACAGGGGTTACCGCGAAGACGGATACTTTCCGGAAGCTTTCCTGAACCTGCTGGCCATGCTGGGCTGGAATTCCGGTACCGAACAGGAGATCTTCTCCCTTCCCGAGCTGGTGGAAAATTTCAGTCTGGAAAGGGTGGTAAAGGCCGGATCGCGTTTCGATCCTGAAAAAGCCCGTTGGTTCAACCGCCAGTACCTGCAGAAAAAGTCAGCCCAGGAACTGGCCCGTATTCTGGTTCCCCTGCTCTATTCCAAAAATATCGATACCACCCTGGCCAAAGTGGTGCTGGTTGTGGATGAAATCAAAGACCGGTGTGATTTCATCAGTGATTTCTGGGAACAGGGTCACTATTTCTTTACCGCTCCTGAAAGTTACGATGAAAAATCGGTTGCAAAACGGTGGAAAGCCGAAACACCGGCAGAGATGAACGCCATCGCTGGATTGTTTGAAACAGTCGAAAACTGGGAAGCCCCTCTTATGAAAGAGCAGTTTTCATCTTTCATGAACGAAAAGGGATGGAATTTCGGGGGTGTGATGAATGCACTCCGAATTTGTTTGGTGGGTGGAAATCTGGGACCCGATCTTTTCCGGATCTGTGAACTGCTCGGCAAAGAGGAGACCATCCGGCGCATCCGGACAGCAGTGGAAAAACTGGGTTGAGATTGGCCGGCAAATCAAAAGCGGGGAGTTGTTGCTGCAACTCCCCGCTTTTGATTAAGACATGTTTTGTGATTAAACATAGCTGCTGTTGTCCCAGCAATGGGTGCAAATTTTCTCCTTCGGAAGACCGATGGCCGCCACCAGGTCATCAAGCCGCTGAAAGGAAAGGCTGGTCAGGTTAAGGCTTTTTCTGACCACATCCACCATTTCGGCGTATTTGGGATGGTCGGGAACGGCATATTCATGCAGATCGACCTCTTTGTCCCCTTCCAGTTTTCGGATGGCTTTCCGGGTGGCCAGTTCCATCGCCTTTTTCGACCGCGAGAAATTGAGAAAATCGCAGGAAAAGAGCAGCGGCGGGCAGGCGATCCGCATATGGATCTCCCGGATTCCGGCTTCGTAAAGATCATGGGTATTGCCGATCAACTGGGTTCCCCTGACAATGGAATCATCACAGAAAATGCCTGATTTGTCCCCTACCAGTGAACGGTTGGGTATCAGTTTCATTTTAGCTACCAGATCTCTGATTTCCTGGTTAAAAGGCATGAAACTGCGGGGCCATGTAGGGGTGTATTTGGCATACGGCCGCATGTAAGGGATCCGGCTTTCGTTGCTGTATCCCACAGCATGGGCGACGCCCGAATCAGGAATTCCTGATACAAAATCGGCCTGGATTTGATCCCGGCGGGCTAACGAAGCCCCGCAACGATAGCGACACTCTTCTACATTGATCCCTTCATAGAATGAGGGGGGATATCCGTAATATACCCACAGAAAAGCACAGATCTGCATTTTTTCATTGGCTTTCCTCATCACTTCAACTCCGTCGGCCGTTATTCTGACGATTTCACCGGGTCCCAAGTCCCTGACCGTCTGATATCCCAGGTTGAAGAAGGAACAGGATTCGGTTGCTGCCGCCCAAGTATCCTCTTTTTTCCCTAAAACCACAGGGGTGCGGCCCAGCTTGTCGCGCGCGGCAATTATTCCCGTTTCAGTCAGTAACAACATGGAACAAGATCCTTTGACCAGGTCGTATACATTTTCAATGCCAGACACAAAATCGTCGGCTTCGCAGATCAACATGGCCACCAGTTCAGTCGGATTGGCTCCTCCCTGGCTGGTTTCGGCAAAATGCTGCCGCTTTTTCAGCAAGCGGGATTCCAACTCTTCCAGGTTGATGATCTTGCTTACCGTGGTTATGGCAAATTTTCCCAGATGAGAATTGACCACAATAGGTTGCGCCTCCATGTCGCTGATCACTCCGATACCGCTATTGGCTGCAAATCCTTTGATGTCTTCCGTAAACTTGCTTCTGAAATAGTCATTTTCTATGCTGTGTATGGCCCGCTGAAAACCCAGAAAAGCGTTGTAAAAAGCCAGACCTGCTCTTTTGGTGCCAAGATGTGAATGATAATCCGTCCCGTAAAATACATCATATACACAGTTTGACTTACCTGTGCTTCCGAAAAATCCGCTCATAATTGATCCCTTGTTGAGTATTTTTTTGCAAAAGTGCGGAATGGAATTGAAAAGAAAAAGAAGAATCGATCTAAATTAATTTAACCTTTGCAGTAGGAAAATTAATGATGACATATTACTCAGCCATACCGTTCCATATTGTTTCCGGATTTCTGGGAAGCGGCAAGACCACGTTCATGAAAGAAATTCTTTCTCAGCTTCCTGAAGACCAGAAAACTGGGATTATCCAGAATGAATTTGCACCTGTTAACGTGGATGGGGCAGAGCTTAATAGCAGCGGAAAAAATTTCCGTTTGCTTGAAATCAACAACGGATCGGTTTTCTGTGTATGTCTGCTGGGTGATTTCGTTACCTCCCTGAATGAATTCATTGATTGTCATTCTCCCGATCTGATTATCCTGGAAGCTTCGGGACTTTCGGATACCACATCCATTGCGGAGATCCTCTCACATCCCCTTCTATTGGGGAAGATATACCTGGCAGCCAATTGGTGCGTGGTGGATGCCGTTCATTTCAGAAAACACCTCAGGATGCAGCAAAGGATCAATCACCAGGTCAGGATGGCCGATGTGGTGCTGATCAACAAGACGGACCTGGCCGATGGCGAGATTCCGGAGCTTACTGCTGCCATTAAAGCCATCAATCCTTTTGCTGAAATTTATCCCACTACCTGGTGCCAGATTCCGTTTCATCCCGAAAAACTTCCCGGTTTACGTTTTATGCCCATGCAATCCTCTTCACTTTCCCGGCCGGATATCCACTCAATGGTTCTGAAAACCACCAGGACCATTAAGGAAGAAAAGCTGAAGCACTTCCTGGGAATATGGTCTCCCCTGGCTTACAGGATAAAAGGCTATGTCAGGCTGGATGAAGACATCACAGTTTCCGTGCAGTGCGTCTCCGGTCAGGTTGAGATCAGGCCGGTAACCTGGTGGCCCGGGCCTACCGAGCTGATTGCCCTGACCGATCAGTTTACGCTTCGTGAGTGGAACCGGTCTTTTGGGGAAATCCTGAAGCCTGACTAGCTGTTTTTCGATCCCATTATGCTAAAAATAACCTCTTGCCGCTTAATGTTAACATTGGAAAGGCTTCTGGATCCAATCAGGGATTAGTCTTCCTTTTTTGATATCTTTGCGCTGATTTTTAGCGTTTTGAACAGAATGGCACATAAAGCAGGTTTCGTAAACATCATCGGCAACCCTAATGTCGGAAAATCAACCATCATGAATGCCATGGTGGGAGAGAGGCTTTCCATCATTACATCCAAAATGCAGACTACCCGTCACCGTATTAAAGGTATTGTGAACGGCGATGATTTTCAGATCGTTTATTCCGACACACCCGGTATCCTGAAACCCAACTACAAGTTGCAGGAGACCATGATGAAATTTGTGGAGACAGCCCTGATCGATGCCGATGTGATACTCTATGTGACTGATGTAAAGGAGGATCCTTCCAAAAACAAGGAGTATATCGACCGGATCCGCACTTCAGGGATGCCGGTGATCGTGCTGATCAATAAAATCGATCTTTCCAATCAACAGGAGGTGATCCGGTTGTTTGATTACTGGAATGAGATCTTTCCGGGTGCATCCGTTTTCCCCGTATCGGCTACCGAGAAATTCAATCTGAAGCCGGTCTTTGACCGTATCATTGAGCTTCTTCCGGAAAGTCCCCCCTTCTTTCCGAAAGATGAACTTACTGACCGCAGTGAGCGTTTTTTCATGCAGGAAATTATCCGTGAGAAGATTCTGCTGAACTATCAGAAAGAGATACCCTATTCCACCGAAGTGGAAGTGGAGGAGTTTCGGGATGAAGGTAACATGCTGCATATCAGAGGAGTTGTTTATGTGGAACGGGATTCGCAGAAAGGGATCATTATCGGTAAGGGGGGTGCCGCTTTGAAAAAAGTGGGTACGGAGGCCAGGCAGGAAGCTGAAGAGTTCTTTGGAAAGAAGATTTTCCTTGAATTGTATGTGAAGGTGGCCAAAGAGTGGCGTGATAAAGAGAATTCTCTCAGGCGGTTTGGTTACGAGGCAGAATAAGAATCAAGCCGGGAAATTTGCCTGATTGAGGAAATCAATGGTTAAATAAAAATCCAGAATGAGTAAGATAGTTGCAATAGTGGGCCGTCCAAACGTGGGCAAGTCGACCCTGTTCAACCGGTTTGTTGAGTCACGGAAGGCCATTGTGGATGATGTGTCGGGAGTGACGCGCGACCGGATCTACGGTAAATGCCAGTGGAACGGTGTCGATTTTTCGGTGATTGATACCGGCGGATATGTGGTCAATTCGGATGATATTTTTGAGGAGCAGATCAGGAAACAGGTTCATTTGGCCCTCGAGGAGGCCGACGTGGTTCTTTTCGTGGTCGACGTGGAATCGGGGATCACCGATCTGGATGAGGCGATGGCGGCTATTCTCCGTCGTTCTGAAAACCATGTGCTGCTGGTGGTCAATAAAGTGGACAACAACGACAGGCTGGCTGATGCCCAGGAGTTTTATGCCCTCGGATTGGGTGAAATTTATCCCATTTCATCCATGACCGGAAGCGGTACGGGGGATCTGCTGGATGACACCGTGAAATTGCTGCCCCAGACTGTCTCACAGGATGAAGAAAGCACTTTACCCAGGTTCACGGTCGTAGGACGGCCCAATGTGGGCAAATCCTCCTTTATTAATGCCCTGATAGGAGAGGAGCGCAACATCGTGACCGACATTGCCGGCACCACAAGGGATGCCCTTCATACCCGTTATAATAAGTTTGGATACGATTTCATCATTATTGATACGGCCGGATTGCGCAAAAGGGCCAAGGTCAAGGAAGACCTCGAGTTCTATTCGGTGCTGCGCTCGGTGCGTACCATTGAAGAAGCCGATGTCTGCCTGCTGATCCTGGATGCGGAAAGAGGGATAGAAGCACAGGACCTGAGCATTTTCAACCTGATTCAGAAAAACAAAAAGGGAGTGGTGATTCTGGTCAATAAATGGGACCTGATTGAAAAGGACAATTTATCCACCAACCGGTTTCAGAAAGAGATCCGGGAAAGGATAGCCCCATTCACCGATGTGCCGGTTGTCTTCATCTCTTCCCTATCCAAGCAGCGGATACACAAGGCGTTGGACACCGCCATGCAGGTATATCACAGCCGGCAGCAAAAGATCAAAACTTCGGAACTGAATGAAGTCCTTCTGGAAGCGATAGAAGCTTATCCTCCTCCGGCGTGGAAAGGCAAATTTATCAAAATCAAATATTGCACCCAGTTGCCTTCGGCTGCACCCGGATTTGTTTTTTTTGCCAATCTTCCCCAATATATAAAAGAGCCTTACCGCCGTTATCTGGAAAACCAGATCCGTGAAAAATTCAACTTCACCGGGGTGCCCATCCAGATCTTTTTCAGGCAAAAATAGGCTATCTTTGTAAGCACCAATTATTTTGAATGGTATGATCTTTCGTTTTTTTAAAATATCCAAGCCCAGACAGTTTTATGTGAAACCGAGGTATTTTGATCCCGTCAAGGAAGAACGGGAAGAACGGGAAAGGAGGATCAAAGCTGAAATGGGAATCATCGATGAGAATGATCCGTCAGCCTCTTACCGGGCTCTCATCAAGGGTCAGTTCAGGAGACACATGTCGATTGCGGATCATAAATCGGCAGATGTGCAGCGCCGGAAAAGCAACAACCGGCTGATCATCCTGATTCTCATCCTCGCCTTTCTGGTCTATTTCATGTTTTACCGGTAACCTCTCTTCCCGTGTCTGACGTTATCCAGTTATTACCCGATTCCGTAGCCAACCAGATCGCAGCCGGTGAAGTAATTCAGCGTCCGGCTTCCGTTGTCAAGGAGCTGGTTGAGAATTCACTCGATTCGGGCGCGGGGGAGATCATTATACATATCAAGGATGCCGGGAAAACGCTGATACAGGTAACCGATAACGGATGCGGGATGTCGCCTGCTGATGCCCGCATGGCTTTTGAACGCCACGCCACATCCAAAATCAGGAATGCCGATGACCTGTTTGCTATCCGGACCATGGGTTTCCGCGGGGAAGCCCTGGCATCGATGGCGGCTGTCGCCGATGTGGAAATGCGCACCAAAAGGTATGACGACGAAACCGGTACGTTTCTCCATATCATTGCCACCAGTGTGATTACCCAGGAACCCTGCGGTTGTGGCAACGGCACCACTTTTCAGGTAAAAAATCTCTTTTTCAACGTCCCTGCACGCAGGAAATTCCTTAAATCGGAGACTTACGAATTAAAGAACATCATCACTGAGATACACAGGGTGGCTATTCCCAATCCGGAAGTAGCCTTTCAGTTTTATCACAATAACAACCTGCTTCTTGACTTGCCGGTGGCAGTGCTGAGAAAAAGAATATCCGGCATATTCGGGAAAGCGGTGAACCAGGCGTTGATCCCTGTAAACAGTGACACTTCCCTGGTATCTGTTTCCGGATTTACCGGCTTACCCAAATTTGCCAGGAAAACTATGGGCGAACAGTTCTTTTTCGTCAACCGGCGTTATATGAGGCATCCCTGGTTTCACAAAGCGGTCATGCAGGCTTATGAAAAATTGCTGCCAGGTGATTCTTTCCCTTCTTATTTCATTTTTCTGGAAATTGATCCGGCCGCTATCGATATTAACGTTCATCCCACCAAAACGGAAGTCAAATTCGAGAATGAGAATTCGATCTGGCAGATACTTAACGCCGCAGTCCGCGAAGCACTGGGAAAAAACAACATTGTCCCCTCCATTGATTTCGATCAGGAAGGTAATATTGATATTCCTCTCCCTCCGAGATCAGGAATTGCCATTCCGGAGCCTTATATCGAACTGGATCCCGATTATGATCCATTTAAAGCGGGGCACCGGGAATGTGAACCGGGGAGCTCCGACTGGCGCCAAAATGGCAACCTCAGTAAATGGGAACAGCTCTATTCTGGAATGGATCAGGAGAGGAACCTTTTTAACGGGCAAACCCTTCCACCAGACCACAAATCGAACTCATCCGGAAGTGCTTCTTCTTTTATGGGAAGAAAAGTATTGCAACTGAAACAGAAATACCTGATTTGCCCGGTGAAATCGGGAATGATGGTGATTGACCAGCGAAGAGCACAGGAGCGGATCCTCTTTGAACGATTCCTTGAAATTCTCAAAACCGAACGGGTAGCCTCGCAACAGGTGCTGTTCCCTCACACTTTTGAACTGAACCATGCAGATTCGGCCCTCTTGAAAGAGCTGCTTCCCGACTTGGTGACGCTGGGTTTTGATATCCGTGAGTTTGGAAAAGAGACGTTCATCATCAACGGGGTTCCCGGGATACTGGAAACCAGTTCCCCGGTGGCTATCGTGGAAAAACTGCTGGAAGAGTTTAAAAACTCACCCGTGGATGCCCATTCCCGGATGCGGGAACAGGTAGCCTATTCCCTCGCCAGGGCTTCTGCCATGAACTACGGAGAGGAGCTGCTGCCCAATGAAATGGAGCGGATCGTCGATCAGTTGTTTGCCTGTTCGTCACCCAATTATACTTACGACGGGAAAACTGTACTGACTATTATTCCCTTGGAGGAGGTAGACAAATACTTCGGGAGGTGACACTTTGTCGTTTCTTTCCTCCGGTCACAAAATGGCCGGATAATTGTTATAATATGAAAAACCGATTTTTATGACTCAATACAGGCCGATATTCAGAGACACTCCGGTGGTTGTCAAAAACCTGATCATCATCAATGTGCTGATGTTGCTGGCAACCTATGTATTGCGGCAGACCGGCATTGATTTGACGGAAAAACTGGGAATGCACTACCCTGGATCTGATAAGTTCAGGTTATACCAGGTAGTTACCCATATGTTTATGCACGGGGGCATCACCCATTTATTTTTCAATATGTTTGCCCTTTGGATGTTTGGGCGGGTGCTGGAGAGTGTCTGGGGCCCGCGACGCTTTCTGGTATATTACTTTGTGACCGGTTTGGGTGCTGTGGCACTCCATACTTTTGTAAATTACCTGGAAGTTTCATCGATGCAACATACCATTGCCGCATTCAGCAATACCCCTGCACCTGAAATTCTGGAGAAATTTGTCAATAAACACCTGCAAAATCCAAGTACCGGACTGATGGATTTTATCACCAACTGGTATGATGATCCAGGCAGTGCAGCCTATGCCACGCAGGGACAAAAAGTGATGGACCAGATCGTTAGGCTGAAAATGGATATCCCGACCGTGGGTGCTTCAGGTGCTGTGTATGGTGTCCTACTTGCTTTCGGGATGCTTTTTCCCAATACCCAGCTTATGTTGCTCTTCCCGCCCATTCCGATCAAAGCCAAATATTTTGTGATTGCCTATGGCGTGCTTGAATTATACCTTGGTCTGACCAATTCAGGCGGCAGTATCGCTCATTTTGCCCACCTCGGGGGCATGTTGTTCGGCTTTTTCCTGATCAAGTACTGGAATAAAACCACAAGATCATTTTATTGAAACCGGTCACCTGACGGGAGAATTTCTCTCCGTTCCAACTTAATATACAGTTGTTTTATGGATATCTGGAGTGACATTAAAGCCTCTTTTCGGGAAGGATCGGTAATTACGAGGCTGATTTACGTAAATCTGGCTGTTTTTCTGATATTCAGGCTTATTCAGGTTTTTTTCTTTTTATCGGGGGAACCATTTTACGGTATCCAATGGTTTGAACTGCCGGCCGGCATCGGTGCTTTTCTTCGCCAGCCCTGGTCGATTGTTACCTACATGTTTCTTCATTTTGATTTTCTGCATATCCTTTTTAACTTGCTCGTGCTTTACTGGTTCGGGAGGATCTTTTTGGATTATTACGATCAGAACCAGATGCTGGGCCTCTATTTCATTGGGGGGATCGCCGGTGGTATAACTTATATGGCTTGCTACAACCTGTTCCCTGTATTCCGTGGATCGGTCGATTCGTCCATGCTGCTGGGGGCTTCTGCTTCTATTATCGCCATTTTGATAGCTGCCGCCATCAGGGATCCCAACCGCGACATCTACCTCTTTCTGATCGGCAGGGTCCCATTGAAATACCTCGCACTTTTTCTGATTTTCAGTTATATCATCGGAATTTCCACTTCCAACGCCGGAGGGAACCTGGCTCACCTGGGCGGGGCATTGGCAGGCTGGCTATTTGCAGCACGGGAAAAAAAGGGACACGATATCACCGGTTTTATCTCTTCAGTGACCTCAGAAATTCGAAAAACTTTCAGACCGGATCCCAAAGTAAGATTGGTACACCGGCAAATTCCGCGTGATGACCACGAGTATAACCGTCAGAAAGCAGCGGAGCAAAACGAATTGAACCGAATCCTGGATAAAATCGGGAAAGAAGGATACGACAGCCTCTCCAAAGAGGAAAAAGAAACCCTTTTCAGGCACGGGAAATAATCCGGGAAAACCATTGGAATGAATCCTTGAATTTACAGAGGAAGAAGCGGCTTAAGGTTTCCAAGGCCACCTAACACAATCTTTTATTTCCGGGAAAAGCACATAGTCGGCTTTACCTTTCAGGGTAAGTGTTTTTACCTTGTGCCCTTCCAGTAATTCCAGTGCTTTCAGCATAGTTTTACCTGAAACCGAGACATCGTCCACCAGCAGGATCTTCTTTCCTTCCAGTTCCATATCAGGCAACCTTCTTACTTCAGGAGAATCATACTGCGGATTGTTTTGTTCGTCCCGGTAATTCAGCACCATTACCCTGAGATCGGCTTTCAGGTGAAAAGCTACCATGGCTGCAGGGACAGTGCCTCCGGTTCCGATCCCTATGACCAGGTCGGTTTCAGGAAGATCTGTCTCGCGGAGCCGTTGTGCAATGGCGTTAAATGTGAGTGTAATCATCTGGTTGTCTTAGTTGGATTTTCAGGATTCATCGTGAGAGTCAGGATCATCATACACCGGTATCTCAAGGTAAAAAGTGGTTCCTTCATCGGGCTTGGTTTCATACCATACTCTTCCGTTGAAGTTCTCGGCAATATTCTTGACGATGGCCAATCCAAGGCCCATCCCACTGGTTTTGGTCGTAAAATTGGGGCTGAACATTTTTTCCTGAAGTTCAGGAGATATCCCCGACCCGTTGTCAGCCACTGAAATAATTACCAGGTGATTTTGCCTTTTGAGATCCAGAACAATTTGTCCGTTTCTATCCTCCGGTATTGCCTGTATGCCGTTTTTGATCAGGTTAATCAGGGCTCTCGACAGCTGTTCCCTGTCGGCATTGACCCAGATATCCCCGCATTTTTCCCTGTTAAAGTATATCCGGATTCTTTCATCGTTTTCATACAATTCAATTACCTTTCCGATCTGTTCCGACAGATTGAAAACCTGTTTCATGGCGGTGGGGATTTGGGCGAAGCTCGAAAACTCTGTGGCGATATCCGACAAGGCATCGATTTGATCGATCAGGGTTTGGGAAATGCGATTCACATATTCATGGTATTCTTTTCCCTCCCCCCTGAAACGTTGCAGATGCTGAATGTTCAATTTCATGGGAGTAAGCGGATTTTTGATTTCATGGGCTACCTGTTTGGCCATCTCCCGCCATGCACTTTCCCGCTCCGATCTTGCCAGTAATTCCGCGCTGGCCGCAAGTTCATCCACCTTTTTGTTATATTCTCTTACCAGTTTGCCGATTTCATCTTCACGCATATAATTGATCGGTTCGTTTCTTTTCCCCAATTCAATTTTTCTCAGATTCTCCCTGATGATTACCAGAGGAAGCGTGATCTGGTTGGCAATGAATACGGCCACCACAATACTGGCCAGAAAGAGAAGCACATAAAGATTGATAAAGGCCACCACATAAGTGGATATCTCCTGGCTGTATTTGTCCTGATGGGTAAAATAGGGCAGGTTGATGAATCCAAGGTAGTCCCCGCTGTTATTGATAATGGGCTCATATGCCGACAAATAACTCAGCTCGCCTATTTTTTCAGGTTGGAAATAGTTCGTTTGAAAATTCTCAAAAAGTTCATAGTATGCCTGAGTGTTAATTTTACTGGAAACCAAACCTCTGTTAAAAATTTCGGTTCTGGATGAGGCGATAAGATTTCCATCCACTCCGTATATATTGATATCGGTCTGGAAAATGTTCGACAACTTCACCAATTCAGGCAGCAGCCATTCCGTTATTTCGGGAGTGATCGACTTCTCATTTTCCAGTTGCGGGTCAATTTCGAGGAAGATTGAATTCATCTTCTGGTCGAGATCGGCCTGCAGTCTCGATTTGTATTCTTCCAGGTTATAGAGAATTGTACTCAGGGCAACTAGGAGAAGCGAAATAAACACAATAGAGATGATAGCGGCCTGTATCCTGAATTTCAGGTTGAACATGATTTTATTTTTCCGCAGATAGGGTTGGATTAAAGCCAAAACAACCAGGGATGAAAGGAAAAAAACGACAAAAAGGTAGGGGAATGAAATCAGATAATCCACAAAGGTATAAAGACTACGGCTGACAATCAAGTAATTGCCTTCAGTAGTGCGATGGAACAAGTGTTCGTATCCTTCCCAGGTGTGGTAACTGTACTCGCTGTCTTCAAAATTGTATGAAAAGATATAATAGTTGTAAGGGTAAGACCCATGCCTATCCACCAGTTCTCCGCCAAAGTACTTGGCATAATTGAACCTTTGATAGCTGGCAGGTTTGCGCATGGAATTATCAATAAGCAGTTCGGGGAATCCGATTCCTTCCGACTGGATTTTGGACTTCAGGTCGATAAACACGGAAACCCCCATGGAATCGGAGGAAAGCGGGTAGTGTATTCTGCCGAGGTAGGAGATGCGTCCATCCATGTTATCCATATAATAAAAATTAGTACCCGGAATGCTCATCCCCTGGTTTTGGATCATGGTGTCAAAAAAGGGATAGCAGGGAGATTTGGTGTTTTGGGGGTGGATGGTCACACTGTCCGATCCTGTACAGATGGTAATCTGGAGGTCATATTGCCTGAAGAATCCGCTGAAATAGGTCCTTTCCAGGTAAGCATCCAGGTTCTCGAAAGGGGGAATCAGGTATTTGGAGATATTGGGATCTACATTGATCTGCTGTTGTATTTCCACCAGGAATACCTCGGCAGCCGGATCATGTTCTGATACCAGGATGTCGGCCATCAGTTTCTGGACCTCCTTCTCTTTCCGGTTGGTAGTGTGGTAAATGATATAAATGGAAAAGACCGAGATGATCGAAATAAAGAGGACCAGGTAGCTCATATCATATTTCCTGGTTTTCCTGGAAGCATAGAGGAGTGAAAATAAACTGACAGAGAGAAAGAGTATCCATGCTGCAAAGGAGAATTGCTTTGTCAGGAGAAATATCACCAGCGACGGAATCAGGGGAGACAAAACGATCATCAGCAGGTTTTGGGAAGTTTTTATCTCCTTTCTTGCTTCGTCGGCAATACGTACTGAAAGTAAAACCAATCCAAACAGCAGCATCATGATGGATGCTATCCCGAGAATAGTAGGTACGGTAATTTCGTTAATCCGGTTCAGGGTAAATGAAAAACTGGAATTGTATATGAACAATCCCATCAATTCGTTAAGGAAGCCATAAACAAAGGCTGCAAAGGAAAGGAGGAGAAACATCAGCACATTTCCCGGCAAGCCGGTTTCCCTTTTAAGCAAACCGATCCGAATGTCCCAGTAAAATACCAGGTTGATATAAAAAAACAGGAATGAGATGAAAAGAAAATCCCCCAATGAGGGTAAGATGGCGTTCAGTGCAAACTGGGAAGGAGAAAAGAATCCTGACCCGTTGAAAAGGCCGGGTATGTGGAACTGGAGGTGTATCCAATATATGATAAAGAGTAAAATGGAGGTGGCCAGCAGTTTCCCTGCTACACTCCAATCCATTCCGGAGAGGATCTTTCGGGAGGTCAGCAGCAGAAAAATCAACCCGGCCAGATAGAGTATTCCGGTAAGATACTGAAACGCGGAGGAACCGGTAATTTTGCCCTGTGGTATTAAAGTGAAAATTTCCTTTCCGTTTTTGTCCATAATCGGAAATCCCTTCCGGGAACCGGCTTTGATAAGGTTGAAGTGGTCAGGCAGGGTAAAGTCGGGGTAAAATCTATTTTTCAGGTATTGATTTTCATGGGCATAGTTGTATTTGATAAGGATCAGCCCGAAAATGGTCAGGCTGTCTTTTTTTACCGATTTTATAAAATAGTAGCCGTTGGGGAAAAACACAACCGATGCTTCCGGTTCAACCGAAAGCGGAAGGGTATCCCTGAAAGCAATAGCCCGGTCGGACCAATAAAACAACTTATGGTTCCTGTAAATCAGGTATCCTGTACCTTCTTTCTCCAGGGTCTGGTTGTAGGGGGCCAGTTCACTCAGGAAAAGATCGGTAAAATCAGGGTGGGAGGTAATCCTGCTGATTGCCGACAGACTTAAATCCAGCTTAAGTTCCTTTTCCGTCATTTTTTTCTGGAATCGTTCTATCAGCTGTTTTTCCTGGTTCAGCCGGCATTCGTTTCTTTCCAGGTAAAAGGCCAGGAGAATGAAAAACAAAGAGAGTGCGCCAAACAGGTATTTCTTATATTGATCAGTCATTTTCATTCATGATGATAGGGTTCTCCCTTGATTATGGTAAATGCCCGGTAAAGTTGCTCAAGGAACAATAACCGGACCATTTGATGCGAGAAGGTCAACTTGGACAGCGAAATTTTTCCTGCCGACTTTTTAACCAGGCTTTCTGAAAATCCGTAGGGCCCTCCGATGATAAAAACAAGCTCCCGGCATCCAGAAACCATTTTCCGTTCAATAAAACCAGCTAATCCTTTAGAAGTGAATTCATCTCCCTTTTCATCAAGCAGATAGATTTCATTTTTACCGCCGAGATGGGGGATGATTTGCTCTCCTTCTTTTATCTTCTGTTGTTCCCGGGAGAGACTCCGGCAGTTCTTCATATCGGGGATAACCTTCAATTCAAAGGGTAGATAAAAGCCAAGCCGTTTAATGTAAACATCCATCCCCTGCTGTAACCAGTCAGCCTCCGTTTTGCCTGTCACAATCAGTACCATTTTCATCCTTTGAATCCAATATAAAATTTTTAAATTTACACTAAAAATAAGTGCATTTTGTTTTTGCACAGTTTTTGCATACTAAAAAGTATAATTTTTGAAATGGGATAGGGATGAGAACTTTCAATAAAATATCACTTCTGCCGCTTTTTTGTGTGGTGTTCTTGCTCGTTGCTGTTAATCACGCCACAGCGCAGATTCCCGACGATATTGTAGTAAGCCTCAAAACCGGGAATGCCAGACTTCTGGCCTCCTATTTCAATCAAAGTGTGGAACTGGCCATCCTCGAGGACGATAATGTATACACCAAAGCACAGGCGGAACAGATTGTGACCGGATTTTTCAGCCGTAATCAGCCTGAGAAGTTTACCATCATTCACCTGGGCGGGAAAGAAGGAGCGCAATATGTGATCGGGAACCTGGTCACCCGGCAGGGTACTTTCAGGGTCTCCTTTCTGCTTAAAACTACCGCTGACAAAGAGATTATCCATCAATTGAGGATTTTTAAGCAAGAATAAGATATGCCACATCTTCAAAGGTTGGCAGTTTCGGCTCGGCAATTTGCAGAAGCGATCGCTTTTTGGACAAAACGGGTGACTCTTCCTTTTTTCGACGGAGTTCCCCTTTACAATGTGGCTATTTTCTTTTGGAGGAGCATCATTAACGGATCACTTACCACCAGGGCTTCAGCCATAGCATACAGTTTTTTTCTGGCGTTGTTCCCGGCCACCATATTTTTATTCACCCTGATTCCCTATATTCCCATACCCGATTTTCAGGATGAACTCTTTTTCCTGATCAAATCGATTGTCCCGGAAAGTACTTTCGGGGCCATTGAAGAGACGGTGGAGGATATAATCACCCGGCCGCGGGGTGATTTGCTGTCCATTGGTTTTTTGATGGCACTGATCTTTGCCACCAACGGTATTTCTTCCATTATGGCGGCATTCGACGCCACCGTTCACAGTATCAACCGGCGCACATGGTACGGACAATGGCTGATTTCACTGGTCCTCCTGATCATTCTCCTGTTCCTGCTCTCTGTTACCATAGCCCTGGTCACAGGTGGTCAGGCCCTTTTGGACTATCTTGTTGAGCATACCCGGGCCCTTGACCGCTTCTCCTATCACCTGCTGTCGGTGGGGAAATGGGTGATCATTGTTGCCCTGTTCTTTTTTACTTATTCCTTTCTTTACTATATGGCCCCTGCAAAAAAGACCAAATGGAGATTCATCTCGGCAGGGGGGACGCTGGCTACCGTGCTGAGCATCGCCACACTTTTCGGCTTTACCTATTATATCAACCGCTTCAGTCAGTACAATAAACTGTACGGATCAATCGGGACTCTGCTGATCATTTTATTTCTGATCTACCTGATCTCTCTGATCCTGCTGATCGGTTTTGAGCTGAATGCGAGTATCTATCAGGCTCATCAGGAACACCAGGCTGGTGAATCTTTACTTACCCGTCTGCGCAAACAGATCATTACCGACGAAACTCCCGACGATGACTGATTACTCCACGGGCAAGTGAAGAATTCATCCCGGGCAGTGAAAAATTGCGTTAAAACTCCCTAACTTAGCAAATAATTAGTTAAATCAGACGTAGAAAGATCCATGAAAATGAAAACAACTGTGATCAGGACTGTGTTGCTCCTGTTTATGATCTCTTCTGTTACTTCCTGTCTTATTCCGGACAGCAAACAGGCCTATCTGAAGAATTTCAGCAAATTCGTCAAAGATGTGGAACGAAACGGATCAAAATTCAGTGATTCCGACTGGAGGTGGGCCAATAAAAGATTCAGCAAATATGCCGGCGAGTGGTATGAGAAGTATCGGGATGACTTAAAACTGGATGAGAAAATGGAAGTTTCGGTAATGAAGACAAGATATCTTGCCGCCAAGGCAGGCTGTGAAATTGGCCGGGACATCAACGATGATCTGGCAAAAGACCTGGATAAAATCGGAGATGACAT
>CAYWTT010000011.1:0-24217 GCA_964461245.1 uncultured Prolixibacteraceae bacterium
TTTGGCCGCAATCACGGTGGAATCCCTGCCCGGAACCACCACCCTGATGTAGTTATCGCTTTGGGCGAACAGGAAAAGACTTGTCATCAGGTTGATCAGGAACAGGAACAGACTCTTTTTCATTTCAGATCGATTTGGGTTACATGATGAAACGAAGTTACACTGTTGCGCTGAAATGTCAAATCGGATTGACGATGAACTTTCAGGGAAAATTGAGAAAACCCGCAATAGGGACATCATAAGCCATGTGGCTAATGGGCAACTGAAAATCCGATGATCAGTCCGGCAGATCCCTGTTTCAAAAAAAAAGGCTGTCCCGGAAGCCAGACACAGTGTCTGATTACGCTTTGGGACAGCCCTTATGACTTTTGGCAATTTTAAGCTTCGTGTGCAGCCAGCAGGATTTCAAGGATTTTCTTACCCGCTTCGGCTACGCTGGTTCCGGGGCCAAAGATGGCTACAGCACCGGCATCGTAAAGGTATTGATAATCCTGGGCGGGAATAACTCCTCCCACGATGACCATGATGTCGTCGCGGCCCAGTTTTTTCAGTTCTTCAATTACGGCCGGCACAAGGGTTTTATGTCCGGCGGCAAGGGACGAAACGCCCAACACGTGGACGTCGTTTTCCACGGCCTGTTTGGCAGCCTCTTCGGGAGTCTGGAACAGGGGACCCATGTCGACGTCAAATCCCAGGTCAGCATAGCCAGTAGCTACCACTTTGGCGCCACGGTCATGGCCGTCCTGCCCCATTTTGGCGATCATGATGCGGGGCTGGCGACCTTCGAGGGCAGCAAATTTCCGTGCCAGTTCCTGGGCTTCCTGAAATTCCGATTTTTTATTTGCTTCTGATTTATACACTCCTTCAATGGTTCTGATTACAGCTTTATAACGTCCGGCGACCTTTTCGCAGGCGTCGGAGATCTCACCGAGCGAAGCCCGTTTTTTAGCGGCATCGATAGCCAGTTCCAGCAGATTGCCTTTTCCGGAGGAAGCGCAACGGGTGATGGCTTCCAGGGCTGCCTGTACTTCCTTTTCATTTCTTTCAGCACGCAACTTCTTCAATCTTTCGATTTGAGAAAGGCGTACGGCCGTATTGTCAATTTCCAGGATATCAATCGGATCCTCTTTTTCGAGCCGGTATTTGTTCACGCCGACGATGGTCTGGGTACCGCTGTCGATTTTCCCTTGGGTACGGGCTGCTGCCTCTTCAATACGCATTTTGGGGATTCCGGTTTCAATGGCTTTGGCCATTCCACCCAGTTTTTCCACTTCTTCAATCAGGGCCCAGGCTTTATGAGCGATCTCATGAGTCAGCGATTCCACATACCAGGAACCGGCCCAGGGATCCACTGTGCGGCAGATTTCAGTCTCCTGCTGGATATACAGCTGGGTGTTCCGGGCAATACGGGCTGAAAAGTCGGTAGGAAGGGCAATGGCCTCATCCAGGGCATTGGTATGAAGGCTCTGGGTGTGCCCCAGAGCAGCGGCCATGGCTTCGATGGCCGTACGGCCCACATTATTGAAGGGATCCTGCTCGGTCAGCGACCACCCCGAGGTTTGACAGTGCGTACGGAGAGCCAGAGATTTCGGATTCTTCGGATTGAACTGCTTCACCAGTTTGGCCCAGATCATCCGGGCAGCGCGCATCTTGGCTATCTCCATAAAATGATTCATTCCCACAGCCCAGAAGAAGGACAAACGCGGAGCAAAGGCATCGATATCCAGGCCCGCTTTTACTCCCGTGCGTAAGTATTCCAATCCGTCGGCCAGTGTGTAGGCCATCTCAATATCGGCGGTGGCACCGGCTTCCTGCATATGATATCCTGAGATGGAAATGGAGTTGAATTTGGGCATATTTTTCGAGGTGAACTCGAAAATATCGGCAATGATGCGCATGGAAAACTCAGGAGGATAGATATAAGTGTTACGGACCATGAATTCCTTCAGGATGTCGTTCTGGATGGTCCCGGCCAGCTGGTCCATCGTGGCGCCTTGTTCCAGTGCGGTAACGATGTAAAAGGCCATAACCGGCAACACAGCCCCGTTCATGGTCATTGAGACCGACATTTTGTTGAGCGGAATCTGGTCGAACAGGATTTTCATATCCAGGATGGAATCGATGGCCACACCGGCTTTGCCTACATCGCCCACCACACGCGGATGGTCGGAATCGTAACCGCGGTGGGTAGCCAGGTCAAAAGCTACCGAAAGTCCTTTCTGCCCAGCAGCCAGGTTGCGGCGGTAAAAAGCATTCGACTCTTCGGCGGTGGAAAATCCGGCATATTGGCGGATGGTCCAGGGCTGCATCACATACATGGTGGAATAGGGTCCCCGAAGGTAAGGAGCTATGCCGGCAGCATAATTCAGGTGTTCCATCCCTTCGAGGTCCTCTTTGGAATATACCGGCTTTACCGGGATCAATTCCGGGGTCATCCAGCTGCTTCCTTCGGCGGCACTCTCCTTGCAGGCGGGCGCAACCTTTTTGATGTCTATCGTTTTGAAATCTGGTTTCATTATTACTGTTTTTTATTTCAAATTATTGAACGGTTAGATTAAAAGAAATTAGAATTTAGACTAAAAGAGGTCAATTATTATTTAACATATCCTGAAATGTAACAATCATCCTCAAAATTTCATTGATTGAATCAAGTACGGTTTTCAGTTTTTCTTCAGTAAGAAATTTAAGGTCATCGGACAGAATCAGGAGAGTTTCAAGTTCAAAAAGTGAACCCCTGGCAATATTCAGGAAGTGAATGAAATCTTTGTTGGTTCCCCTTCCTGCACCTTCAGCAATATTGGCCGCGATTGAAACAGATGCCCTTTTGATCTGTGATACAAGGCCATAAGACTCCTCCTTAGGAAAATCAAGAGTGAGCTGATAAACTGTTTTAACCAGGGATCTTGACTTTTGCCAGATTTTTAACTCTCTGTAATTGTGAACCTTCATAATTATCTCTGAACAGACTTTATCCTTTCATAATCAAACTGATCTCTTATAAAATACTTTTTAATCTTTTCATCTTTAGTCTAATATCTTTTAATCTGATATCTTTTAATCTCCCTCTATTCATCACATTTAAAAACCAACTTTTGAAATTCGGTCAGTTCCTTTAACAGATTGCTCCGTATATGAATATAGTTTTTCACGCCAAGGGCTTCCAGGTCGGGACGGCAGGCCGGATTTCCGGCTACCACCAGAATTTCATTCCCGATTTTTTCTGCCAGTGCAGGGACCAGAACGGCATATTCGTCGTCGGAACTGCAAACCACCACAATTTCGGCTCCTATGGCACGGGCAGCCTCCAAGCCTTCTTCCACTGTGGCAAAACCGTTGTTGTCGATCACCTCAAAGCCGGCTACGGCAAAGAAGTTGCAGCTGAACTGGGCACGCGCCTTCCGCATGGCCAGGTCACCAATGGTCAGCATGAAAGCAGCCGGGCGTTTATGTTTTAAGGAAAAGAGATCGGTCCTATAACGTAAGGCTTCGAATGATTGTCCTGCCCTGTATGGTTTCATGGTTTCAACCTCTGCCTCTTCAGCGGTGAAATCTGCCGGCCGAAAGACCGACGGATCCAGTTCCTCACTCATCGTTTCCGTAAAATTGGGGAATTGGTTCACTCCCAGCAGGTTTTCACGCCGCAGAGCCAAATTTTGATCCCGTTTAGCCGCCATTTCGCTGACCTGTTTCTGAATGGATCCCTCCTTCACAGCAGACAGGAATCCGCCCTTCTCATCCACCTGGAGGAAGAGTTTCCATGCCTGTTCGGCAATGGAAGCAGTCAGGCTTTCAATATAATATGATCCGCCGGCTGCGTCAGTAATCTTGTCCAGATTGGACTCCTCTTTCAACAGGATCTGCTGGTTGCGGGCAATTCTATCGGAGAAATCCCCGGGCTGGCGCAACATGGCATCGAACGGCAGTACGGTGATCGAATGAGCCCCGCCGAGTGCGGCCGACATAGCTTCCGTCTGTGTACGCAACAGGTTTACATAGGGATCGTAAACAGTTTTGTTGAAGGAACCGGTTTCGCAGTGGGCCACCATTTTGGTGCTGCATTCGCACTCAGGCTGATAAGCCTGGACGATTTGCGCCCATAATAGCCGACCGGCCCGCAGTTTGGCAATTTCAAAAAAGTAGTTGTTGCTGACGCTGAAATTAAACTTGATTTTTTGGGCAACCTCATCCACTTTCATGCCCAGGTCGGTGAGACGGGAGAGGTACTCAGCACCGGCAGCCAGCGAAAAAGCCAGTTCCTGAACAATCGAAGAGCCACTGTTCCCAAAGAATTTTCCGTTGACGGCTATCGTCCTAAATCCAGAAATTACACCAGCGCCCTCCACCTTGGCTTTCAACGCCATGAATTCACTGTCTTCGCAACATCCCTCCATTTTCCCGGTGAGCAAGAGCCCCATCAACGGATCATTGGACATGGAAGCCCTGACCTTTTCCGGATCCCACGGACCTTCTGTGATCAGTTTGGTAAATGCAACGGTTACATCGCAGTTTCCGCAAGGACAAACAAAGTTGATTTCGGCAGCGTCAAGGCAAATATCCTTCAGCAAAACCTTCAGATCATCCACACTCAATTTTTTAGAATAATCGAAGATAAATCCCAGAGAATTGACTCCCTTATTCAGGACTCCAAGCGCTTTTTGATTGGCTTCTTTTAGGTCGGTCACCACAATATCCTGGCGAATCAGCCAGTTGTTTTCGGAATGAATACCCCTGACAAAAGGAAATTCACCCGGTGCAGCCTGAGCCGTTTCCTTGCCTTCCAGGTTTTCAGCACGGTAATATGGACGTACGGCAAAGCCTTCATTGGTGCGCCAAACCAACGCTTTTTCATAGTCTTTCCCCTTGAGGTCGGCTGTTATCTTTTCTTCCCATTGCTGGGTAGTAACCTCCGGAAACTCCGGGAAAAGCCGGTTTTTTACATTTGTCATATAATTGGAATTTTAAAAATCGTGTGGCAAAAGTAACTTTTTTAAGTATGTAAAGGGATAATTATTAACAGCTTTTAACCCACTGGTAATATGAAGCATCATTGTGGATTAAGGTCCGAAGCTTTCCCCCCGTCTGAACGGATGACTTGTTCAGTCGGGCAGGTCCGCTTGAACGGATGGATTTAAACTTGGAATAACCAGATTCTATTTCAGATCCCTTATTCTCACCTCAACCGGTTCGTTCTTCAGCAAAGTGACCAGCTGTCCGGTATTGGTATTGCCAAAGTGATAGGGATAGAGGATCTTGGGTTTAAAAGCCCTTGCGGCATCGGCCACCATCTCTGGGGTCATGGTATAAGGAAGATTCATGGGCAGGAAAGCCACATCAATTCCTTTCAGACTTTTCATCTCGGGCGTGTTTTCGGTGTCACCAGCTACATAAACCCTGAGTTTGCCAAAATGGAGAATATAGCCGTTCCCCTCCCCTTTCGGATGGAAAGGTTTCCCCGGAGCCCTTTCATGCTGGATGTTGTATGCCGGAACCACCTCAATGGGGATTCCGGCATAAATCCCCGAATCTCCGTTTTTCAGCATCCTCCCTTCCGCAAATGCGGAAGCACAGAGTGCCGTTAATATGACCTCAGTTACCGGCTTTTGGATTTTTTTAATGGCCGGCACATCAAAATGGTCGCCGTGCTGATGGGTTACCAGGATCAGGTCGGCTTTCGGCATTTTCGAATAATCGGCATACTCTCCGACCGGATCGATATGAATTACTATTCCTTCGTACTCCATCATCAGCGTACCGTGACCGATGAAGGTGATGGAAAGATCGCCTCCCGTCGTACTGAATTGGTCTTTCTGGAACTGCGGGTATATCAAACTACTCATTGACATTAGAATCAGAATGATAAATATGCTTTTCATCTTGGAACTATTTATATTATTCACTTCCGGAAAACCTGAAATCACCGGTCTGTACTCTTAAATCAAAAATCCCTCAGGCTCCCAGGTCCCATCTTCTGAAATAGAGCCCCTGCCTGACGATAGGCAGGGTCTTAAATTCGATCTCTTCCATCTGCCGGGGGCTCAGGGGTGAAAATTCAGATGCGATTCTGACGTTTTCCTCGATCTGCGCCATCGAATCAACTCCAATGATGGTGGTGCTCACCGGAAGGCTCATATTATACATTAGTGCCTCACGGATGGTGATCGCACCCGGTTTGGGCGTGCGCAGCCTTTCGTTCTGTTCTTCCAGTGGAGGAGGGGCCCATGTGGAGAGCATGCGGCTACGGGTGGTCACTTTCATGCCTATGATGGCCATTCCCAGTTTTAAAGCCTCTGGAAGCAGATGTTTGATAAAGCTCAGGTAGTGCACATCGGCGGCGTTGAGTGCCATCAGGATGGAATCAAAAGGATAGCGGCGGATGGCCTCCAGCAATACCAAGGGTTCAAAATGCCCGGTTATTCCCAGGTTTTTGACAATCCCTTCCGATCGGGCCTTTTCGAGCGCCCTGATCGCTCCCGTATCGCTGAAGATCTGGTCGACCTGTATTTGCTGCTGGACGTTGTGCAATTGCCACAGATCAAGGTGATCGGTTTGCAGGCTTTTCAGGCTCTCTTCGAGAAGGCGCAAGGAGCCGTCGTAAGTGCGGTCATGCGTTTTGGTAGCCAGGAATACCTCACCCCGGCGGGTCTTCATCACCCGGCCGATGTTGCGTTGACTGACACCCTGACCGTAAGCAGCAGCCGTATCGATGTAATTTATACCCAGGTCTATGGCCCGGTGAATAATCTTTTCCGACTCCTCTTCCCTGCCGGCAATCTCAAGGGTAGCCTGGCCGCCCAAACTCAATATCCCCGTCTTATAGCCGGTTTTCCCGAACGACCGGGTGGGCATAGCCTGAAAGGTTCGTGGATTGAAAGGCAGGTCTCCTGCCGGTTGGGTCACTTCTTCTGCATGCAGTACATCAGCTGCTGCAGTTTTTCCGGCCGCTACCGCTGCCGCGGCAGTCAGACCGGCACTTAAAAAATTTCTTCTGTCCATCCTATCCTTTTTATATATAACCACACAGTTACCCATTTGTTGAATTTACGGAATTTTTAAGGTTAGGTTCCTCCCGGGAATCTCCGCATCTTCCCTCCCGGTGAAATATTTCCTGCGGTTAGTTGCCTATCCGTCAGAATTTCCTATTTTTGCCCCACAAACGAGGCCTCATAGTTCAACGGATAGAACGGCGGTTTCCTAAACCGTAAATCCAGGTTCGATTCCCGGTGGGGCTACATAAGACCGCTGCTCATCAGTGGTCTTTTTGTTTTAATGGCCAAATCAGTTTTTTAAAGATGTCAGGAAATACCTGATGTTTTTACCAAAGAATTTTAGCGAAAGCCTACACAGTATCCCTGTGGTTAAGATTTTACGGGGTGGTTACCGTGGCATCGTTGGAACAGGTATTCGTTCCGGATTCGCATATCCGGTAAACATAAGTGATCCCTGATTTTTTCCCGACGTTATCCATATAGGAACCATCGTTTTCTGTCGTTACGATTTTCACTCCGTTCCGGTAGAGATCCACATAAGCCGATGTTGCCCCTGTCCAGGAAAGATTGGTTGCAAACTGAACCTTATTCAGTTTATATACGAAAGCGGTCAATACAATAACCGGAGTGACTACTTCTGAAACCTGGATGGTTTTTACCATGGTACTGACTGCATTACCGTTATCGGTTACGGACAGGGACACCGTATAGGTTCCGGAAGAGCCATAGGTATGGACCGGATCTTTCTGACCGGAAACCTGTCCATCTCCAAAATCCCAGCTCCGGCTAAGGATGGTTCCATCGTCGGAACTAAGGTCGGTAAAATGAACTGTCAGTCCGTCGGCTGAATAGCTGAAATCAGCGACCGGCGGGCTGTTTGGGGAGACGGTCAGGGTAACCTGATCCGAACTCGTGAGGCCTTCTTCATCTTCCACGGTTAAAGCAAAGGTATAGGTTCCCGGTGTCAGACTGATCTGAAAAGAGACTTCCGTTGAAACGGGCGATCCGTCACGTGTCCAGTTATACGAAGCAATGCCTTTGTCATCGGTTGAGCCCGAGCCATCCAGGGTTACCGTTTCCGTCCCGTTTCCATCCGTGTCGATGACCGTCTGATCATCTCCGGCATCGGCCCTTGGCGCGCTATTGGGGGGAGGTGTTCCGGTTTCAGCCCAGCCCAGGTTCTCCAGGTTCCCGTCGGGGTCGCCCCCGTTCACCAGGCCCAAACCGGCATCATTTTGTGCTTTCCCTCCGTTGATCAGGGCTTGACGGATGGCATAGACTCCTGCGGCATTCTCTGCCCTTCCGTGCCTGGAAACATACAGTGCTGCCAGCCCCGCTGCATGGGGAGAAGCCATACTGGTTCCACTCATGGAGGCATAACCCATATCTTTATAGGTTGATAAAATGTCGACGCCGGGTAAAATCAGATCAATGGCCAATCCCGGTGAGCTAACCGGATTGCCGGGTACCACGGTGTGGCTGAAATTACTGAAGGAAGCAAAAGAATCATCGGCACCGTAAATGGTTTCTACCCCCATGCCTCCAGGCTCCCCATCCGAATCGGCCAGGGCGGAAATCGTTGCGGCTTCGGGATAGGCAGCCGGGATATAGTCGTCACCTGTTCCGAAAATTCCATCCTTTCCGTATACATCAACAGCTGAGTTGCCCGCAGCCACCACTACCACGACACCCGCATTCACGCAACCCCGGATGGCGGTCTGGTAAGATTCACTTAAACCGTTACCCCCCAGGCTCATATTGGCCACTTCAATGTCGCCTGCACGGGCTTCCACCCACTCCAATCCCTTAATGATATCGCTCAGGTAACCCGACCCCTTCTTGTTCAAAACCTTCACAGCCCATAATCTGGCCCCGGGGACAATGCCGACCACCCCGACATCATTGTGGCGGGCACCGATTATCCCCGCCACATGGGATCCATGCCCGTTGTCGTCGTCATAATTGCTGTCGCTGAAAAAGCCCAGATAATACCTGATCCCGTTCACCACGTTGAGTTCGGGGTGTTCCTTGTCAATTCCGGTATCAATGATGGCCACATCCACATCGACCGGAGAGGCAGGAGCCGTAGTGGCCTCAATCCGGCTCAATCCGGTGGGAATGACCTGACCCAAAGCCTCCATGGTAATATCCGGTTCAATATATTTTATCAGTGGATGATTGCGTAACCCGTTCAACGCCTGATCCGGGATTTGCGCTGAAAAGCCCTTTAAAGTATGCTCATACACATGCCCGGTTTGCATACCGAACAATCCTTTCAGCAAAGCAGTCTCTGCCCTGGGATTGAGAACCTGATCCCTGAAAACGACGATATACCGTCCGTCAATAACCTGAGAAACAGGAGCGCTTTTTACGACCAATCTCTCATCACCATTACCCGTCTTTTGGTCATCCACCAGGTTATCCTTTTGTATACAGGACACCATCAGGATCATAACCAACAGTACCCTGAGCTTTTTAAGTGTTTCCATCGTTTATGGTGTAAATTATTTTGAATGAATGAAATATAGTGAATTTTCCTCTAATTTCAAAAAGATTATGCAATAAAGCGATCAGGCTTTAAAAGCATTTCCCGGGTCTGTCTCTAAGGAAATAAGACTACAAAAGAGTTTAGCTGAGAAGCACTCTGCAGAATACATGAAAAAGGCTCAGGCATCGTTGGGTTCAATTTTTCCATTACAGAATGTCATGATGTATCTTTTAATATAAATATGTATTTTCGCAGCTTGTTTTGATCAGGTTCAACTATGTGGATTAAGGTTTCCAGTTTTATCCTCCGTAAGAAGTACTATATCCTGTCAGTCCTGCTGGTATTGACCCTTTTCTTCGGGTACCATGCCCGTGATGTGGAGATGTCGTACGAATATACCTCCATGTTGCCCAAGCAGGATAAAGCCTATACCGATTACCGGAATTTTATCCGGATCTTCGGGGAGGAAGGAAACCTGATCATCATCGGAGTTCAGGATTCCAGGTTTTTCAAGCTTGAGCATTTCGAAAAATGGAAGAATCTTTGCAGCGACCTGAGCCGGGTGGAAGGGGTTGAAAACCTTCTTTCGATCTCCAATTCCTATAATCTGTCCAAAGACACGGTTCAGAAGAAATTCATCATCAAGCCTGTTTTCCCCAGGGTACTTTCAAGTCAGGAAGAACTCGATTCCCTTGCTCAGGAATTTTTCCGGCTGCCTTTTTATAAAAACCTCCTGTATAACGATACTTCATTTACTTATGGGCTTGCCATAACGGTAAATAAGGACAAAATGCACAGTCAGGAGAGGGAAGCTATGGTTAAAACCATCAAGAGAATCGCCAGCCAGTTCGAAAAGGATAACCACCTCCAACTGCATTACTCAGGGCTGCCCTACATCAGGGTGATGACTTCCCTGAAGATCAAGAAGGAGATTTACCTTTTCAGTTTTCTTGCTGTGGTCATCTGTGTCATCTTCCTGTTTATCTTTTTCCGCTCACTGAAGGCTGTTGTCATTCCGGTTTCCATTGTGCTGATCCAGGTAATATGGGCCATGGGGATGTTGTCGCTGTTCGGTTTCAAGATTACCATTCTGACCGGGATGATGCCGGCCATTTTGATCATCATTGGAATAGAGAACAGCATTTACATGCTGAACAAATACAATTTCGAGTTTTCACAATACGGGAATAAGGTCAAAGCCCTGCAGCGGGTGATCATCCGGATCGGCACCGCCACTTTCATGACCAACCTGACGGCAGCCGCAGGATTCGGCACTTCCATCATGACCAAAAGCGACATGCTGATCCAGTTCGGCATTATTACTTCCATCAATATCATCTGCCTTTTCCTGCTTACGCTGGTTCTTATTCCCATTGTTTACTCCTTCGTTGACCCCCCAAAACCAAAGCATCTGAAATATCTTGAAGGAAGGTTCATGTCCCGCATCATCGACCGGCTGATCCTGATCACCAGGCACAACAGAAAAGCGGTCTACCTGTCTTCCGTTTTCCTGGTACTGGTGGGATTTTACGGAACCACCCTGATCAAAACATCGGGGTATATGGTAGACGATCTTCCGAAAAAGGATCCGATCTATAAGGATCTGAAATTCTTTGAACAGCATTTCCATGGTTTGATGCCACTTGAGATCACGGTTGACACCAAAAAACCCAACGGGGTGATCCAGCTTTCCACCTTTCACCGGATCGACCAGCTGGAACAGAAACTGGCACATTTTTCCGAATTGTCGCCTCCGCTTTCGCTGCTCAACCTGCTGAAATTTGCCCGTCAGGCTTATTATAACGGGGAGCCGGAATATTTTTCCCTCCCTGGCAATATGGAAAAAAACTATATCCTGGCTTATGCATCAAAGGGGAAAGGGCAGGAGGATATGCTTCATGCTTTCTGGGACAGTACCCGGCAGGTGACCCGCATCAGCCTGCGAACCAAGGATATCGGCACAACCCGGATGGATATGCTTTATTCAAAGATCAAATGCGAAATTGACTCCATATTCCCTGCCGAAGATTACAACGTGGTGACCACCGGATCAAGCGTCACCTCTTTCAGGGGAACACAATACCTGGTGGATAACCTGTTCACCAGCGTGGGACTGGCCATCCTCCTGATCTCCATATTCATGGCCCTGATGTTCTCCTCACCCAAAATGGTGGTCATCTCCCTGATACCCAACCTGATCCCTCTGGTTTTAACCGGGGGTGTGATGGGTTTTACCGGAATCCCCATCAAAGCATCCACCATCCTGGTGTTCAGCGTAGCTTACGGCCTGTCGGTCGACAGTACCATTCAATTTCTTACGAAATACCGGTTTGAGCTGAAGGTCACCAACTGGAATATCCGGAGATCGGTGATCCTGGCTTTGCGGGAAACGGGAGTCGGAATGATCTATACGGCAGCCATTCTCTTTTTCGGTTTCGGGATTTTCGCATTGTCCAGTTTTGGCGGAACCCAGGCTATGGGAGTTCTGGTCTCACTAACCCTGCTGATTGCAGTGACATCCAACCTGATCCTTTTACCTTCCCTGTTGACGGGAATGGAAAAGTTGACGGAAAAAGAGAGTTTCGAGGCCCCTTTGATCCCTATCGAAGACGAAAACGAAGAGATCAGAAAATTGGACGAAAGTAATTCCCTTGAATAACAATTCAGGTCATGGTTGAAGCTAGACTACTTCAGGAGCTGATTGAAAACGAGATCCGTTTACAATCCGGGAGGTGGGAACTCACCTCACCGGTCAACCTGTACCGTCCCGTTTCCTATTCACTGAATGAGGGAGGGAAACGGCTCCGGCCCCTTCTGGTCCTGATGGCTTACCAGCTGTTTGGAGACAATCCCCGGGAGGCGTTGAAGGCTGCCCTGGCCATTGAGGTATTTCACAACTTCACCCTTCTTCACGACGACATCATGGACAAAGCCGATATCCGCCGCAACCGTCCGTCGGTCCATGTACAATTCGGGGAGAACAGCGCCATTCTGTCGGGAGACGTAATGGCCTTCATAGCCTACCATTTCCTGCTGGAATCTCATACCGACCGCATGGTTGAAATCATGCAGCTTTTTACCCGCACAGCCAGGGAAATCTGTGAAGGGCAGCAACTGGACATGGATTTTGAGTCCAGAAACGATGTCACCACCAAGGAATACCTGGAAATGATCAGGCTGAAAACTGCCGTGCTTCTGGCGTGTTCCCTCCGCACAGGCGGAATGCTGGGCGGATGTGACGATGCGGCTGCCCGTATTTTATACGAAGCCGGCATCCATCTGGGTCTGGCCTTCCAGCTGCAGGATGACCTGCTTGACACTTTCGGTGATGAGTCTGCCTTCGGAAAAAAGATCGGCGGAGACATTGTCTCCAACAAGAAAACCTTCCTTCTGACTGAAGCGTTACAAAAGGGCAATGCCAGGCAGAAAAAGGAACTTCTCTCCTGGCTGGGGAAGGAATCGTTCAACCGAGATGATAAAATAAAAGCTATAAAAAACATCTTTGAAGATTTGAAAATTAAAGAATTGACCGAAGAGAAAATCAGTCTTTACAATATCTGCGGGATTGGGATACTTGATTCGCTCCCGGTTGAAAGGGAAAGAAAGGAACCCCTGGCCGGTTTGTTCAGAAACCTGATCAGCAGGAAGGTTTAAAGAAAAAAAACACGGTTGAACATTGTAAAAAGAAACCACTAATTTTGTTTGCTGCCAATCTGCATTTGAACAGTTTAATTTTTCTTCTTTATGAATCAGAACAAAGGAAAGGTGATTCAGGTGATCGGGCCTGTGATTGATGTCAACTTTGAAGGAATTGGCAATGCATTACCCAACATATATGACGCACTGGAAATTGTCAGGGCTGAAGGTAACCTGGTGATTGAATGCCAGCAGCACATCGGCGAGAATGCCATACGCTGCATTGCCATGGATTCGACCGACGGAATCCGACGGGGGATGGATGTGATTCCCATGGGAAGCCCGATCAGGATGCCCAAGGGTGAAGCCGCCCTTGGCCGTTTGCTGAATGTAACCGGGGATCCGGTTGACGGATTGGGAATGTTGCCCAAGAACGGATTGGAGATACATAACAATCCGCCCAAATTTGAAAATCTGACTACCGAAACGCAGGTATTGTACACGGGGATCAAGGTGATCGACCTGATCGAACCCTATGCCAAGGGAGGGAAGATAGGCCTGTTCGGGGGCGCCGGGGTGGGCAAGACTGTACTTATTCAGGAACTGATCAACAATATTGCTTTGGCACACAGTGGTTTATCGGTTTTTGCAGGAGTTGGTGAACGTACCCGCGAAGGGAACGATTTGCTCCGTGAAATGATCGAAGCCGACATCGTCAATTATGGGGAAGAATTTAAAAAATCGATGGAGGCCGGCAGCTGGGATCTGTCCAAGGTAGATATGGAGGCAGTACGGAAATCGAAACTGGCCATGGTATTCGGGCAGATGAATGAACCTCCGGGAGCAAGGGCACGCGTAGCCCTGTCGGGACTCACCATTGCCGAAAGCTTGCGCGACGGCGATGGAACCGGCGGAAGGGATATCCTATTCTTTGTCGACAATGTCTTCCGTTTCACCCAAGCCGGATCCGAAGTATCCGCTTTGCTGGGACGCATGCCTTCTGCTGTGGGATACCAGCCTACCCTTGCCACTGAAATGGGAATTATGCAGGAAAGGATCACCTCCACCAAAACCGGATCCATCACTTCCGTACAGGCAGTGTACGTCCCCGCCGACGACCTGACCGATCCTGCGCCCGCTACCACGTTCGCCCACCTTGATGCCACCACAGTGCTCAGCCGGAAAATTTCCGAACTGGGGATTTACCCGGCCATTGATCCGCTTGACTCCACTTCGCGCATCCTCAGTGCTGAAATCGTAGGTCAGGAACATTATGATTGTGCACAACGAGTGATCCAGATTTTGCAGCGCTACAAAGAGTTGCAGGATATCATTGCCATCCTGGGAATGGAAGAACTTTCGGAAGAGGACAAATTGGTGGTTCACCGGGCCCGCAGGGTTCAACGCTTCCTTTCACAACCCTTGTTCGTGGCTGAACAGTTTACCGGACTCCCTGGTGAACTGGTAGCCATACGGGATGTGATCAAGGGCTTCAACATGATCATGGACGGAGAAGTGGATCAGTATCCCGAATCTGCCTTCAACCTGGTCGGAACCATTGAACAGGCCATTGCAAAAGGAGAACAGCTGTTGAAGGAACAGTAATTCCGCACCCGGATCAAAATCCAAACAACTGTCACCATGTTTATCGAAATCATCACTCCTGGGAAAGAGCTCTACAGCGGGGAAGTGAACCTGGTACAACTTCCGGGTAAGAAAAGCTCGTTTGAAATACTGAAAAACCATGCTCATATCGTCTCCATACTGAAAAAAGGAACCATCCGGCTGATCGAAAAAGGGGGATCAGAAAAGACTTTTCACATTGAAGGAGGAGTAATTGAAAACAAAAATAACAAGATCATCATATTGGTCACCGGAGATTAAAAGCCGGTTCTCCTATTTCTTACCCCCGGAGAAATCCGATTTGGGGATTATTTCTTTATGAACAAGACAAAATTCCTGATAATACGGTTCAGTTCAATCGGAGATATCATACTGACCTCTCCGCTGCTTCGTTGTATTAAAAATCAAGTGGAAAATGCGGAGATCCATTTTGTCACCAAATCCAAATATGCCGACCTGGTATCAGCCAATCCCCATATCGACAAAATCCATTACCTGAATGAACATATTGGACCCCTGATCCGGGAATTAAAGGACGAGAAACCGGATTACATGATCGACCTTCACCGGAATTTCCGCAGTTTCCGCATCAAAAGGGCGCTTCATATTCCCTCTTATTCATTTCATAAACTGAATTTCCGGAAATGGTTGCTGGTGAAATTCAAAATCGACCTGCTCCCCAATCTGCACATTGTCGACAGGTATTTTCAGACCATTTCAAAATTCCGGGTCACCTCAGACGGGAAAGGGCTTGAATATTTCATACCTCAAGGAAAGGAGTTCGATTGGAACCGGCTGCCCTGTGATTTTCAGGAGGGTTATATCGCATTTATTATCGGAGGAACGTATGCCACCAAACGGCTACCTGCGGAAAAGATCCTGCATATCTGCCGGGCCTTGCCCTATCCGGTTGTCTTGTTAGGCGGGATCCATGAATCGGAGAACAGCCTGATCATTGAACGCAATACCGGAAACCATGTGCTTAATCTGGTGGGTAAAACATCCATTTACGAATCGGCCAGCCTGATCAGTCATGCCAACGTAGTTCTGACCAACGATACGGGAATGATGCACATTGCAGCAGCCTTCGGAAAGAAGATCCTTTCTTTCTGGGGCAATACCGTACCCAAACTGGGAATGTTTCCTTACCTGCCTCACCCTGATTCGGAAATCATGCAGGTAAAAAATCTGGATTGCAGGCCCTGTTCCAAACTGGGATACCCGAAATGCCCGAAGAAACATTTCCGGTGTATGTATGATCAGGACATACCAGCAGCTATCAGCTGGGTAACCAGAAATTTCAGCGAATAGCCGGATGCCCCTCAGATGCGGCGGATATGAATTCCGGAATCAGGAAAGAGGACCAAAACCGGTGTCGAATGCTCCGCAAATTCGTTCCAGAACCTCCTTCAGCAGCTGTCGCGGACACCCGATATTGATCCGCTGGAAACCCTCACCTCCAGTGCCGAAACGGGCACCGTTGTTAAGCGCTACTTTTGCCGTGTCAAGGAGAAAACGGCTGAGTCGCCGGTCATCCAGACCATAATCCCGGAAGTCGAGCCATACCAGGAAAGTGGCTTCCGGCTTCATCACCCTGACCTTTGGCAGCTTCCTTGCCATGAATTCTTCCAGAAACCGGTAATTTCCCTCTACATATTCCATCATCTGCCTCAGCCACTCCCCGCCGTACGTGTAAGCAGCCTCAAGGGCCACAGCGCCGGCTATATTGCCTGTGTGTATATGGAGGGTTTCCATCATCCGGTCAAAACCTTTTTTAAGGTCAGGATCCGGAATAACCGCAAACGATGTGGACAATCCAGCCACATTGAATGTTTTACTGGGTGCCATACAGACGATGCTGTTCCGGCTGCTCCTTTCTGAAATCATTGCCCAGGGGGTATGAACCTGCCCGGGGTAAAGCAGGTCGGCATGGATCTCGTCGGAAACGACCATCAGCTGGTGACGGGCACAGACAGCCTCCAGGGCTTCCAGCTCCTCCCTTTTCCAGACCATCCCGCCGGGATTGTGCGGGCTGCAGAGCATCAACATCCTGACACTCCCGTCCATTTTGCTTTCCAAGTCCTCCAGGTCAAAATAATAGCGGCCGTTGACCAGCAACAGCGGATTTTCCACCATTTCCCGTCCCGTTCCTTGAATGCATTCGAAAAACGGAAAATAGACCGGGGGCTGAACCACAATCTTATCCCCCGGACGGGTATGTACAAGCACCGAAATCGCAAGCGCCGACACCACGCCCGGACTGAATGAGATCCATTCCCTTTGTATATCCCAGCCATGACGCTTTTTCAACCACCCGGTGATCGAGTTGTGAAAACCTTCACCCCGGAAAGTGTATCCGAGCACCTCGTGCTCCATTCTCTTCCTGATGGCCTCCATAATAAAGTCGGGGGTCCGGAAATCGGTATCTGCCACCCAGGCGGGTAATGCATCTTCCGATCCGAAAAAATGGGGCAGGGCATCGTACTTAATACAATCTGTACCCCGCCGATCCACGATTTCATCAAAATTGTACTTTTTCATTTTAGTCTGTATGGTCAACGACTCCGGACCGGAAGTCCTCCGTTCTGTTTTATCATACAACCTGTTTTTCAAGGAGTGTGACATCTCCTTGGCGGGCTGCCTTCAGGATAAAATTGAATTTATTCAGATCGAGGCAAAGGTCAAAGTCGGTTGCTGGAGCCCATTCCTGGGACGATCTTTCAAAAAAGCGGGCTCCCGAACCACTTCTGATCCGTGATTTCATGGCCTCCAGGTCGCTGGTCAGACCGGTAAGCTCATTCCGGATAAATTCCGCGCACAGGGTATCCTCATCAGTCGGATATTTACAGGCATATCCCATACAAACCAGGGAAACGGTCTGCGGATTGACTTTCCGGATGTAGCGGATAATGGCCCCGGCATTGACAAAGCTTCCTGTAATGATCTGTCCGGCCCGGGAAGCATTCACAATTCCCTGTGTCCCGGAACTGGTGGTATGGATAATCCGCTTTCCCGAAAGGGAAGCATCCAGAATATGCGTAGGTGAGTTTCCAAAATCGAAGCCCTCCGGCTTTTTTTCATCCCGTTCACCCATCAGCAGGGCATCGGGCCACCTCTGTTTGAGCCGGAAAGCCTCATCGAGGGAACCTACCGGGCAAACCGGGCCCGCACCCCCTGAAACAGCATAACAGGCAGTTGAAAATGCCCGGAAAACATCAATGATTACCGTCAGTCCGGTTGCCTGACGGGCCCCTTCCAGCAGCTGAAGAATCTCAATTTTCATATATCCGGTTCCTGAAGTAAAAATCCGGCTGCAATATCTGAATGTTTTTTAAAAAATTCATCATTTCCCTGTATGGATTGTAATTCAATTTCCGTTATTTACTACAAATTACCTGATTACATTAAACTTTTACATTCATTTCAAGTCGAAAAATCACATTTCGATCAAAAACCAACTTTAAGGTGAAAATATCAATTGAGAATCTCAATAAAATCTATCCGAACGGGAACTGGGCATTGAAAGACATCAATCTGGAAATTCCCAACGGTATGTTTGGTTTGTTGGGACCCAACGGTGCAGGAAAATCCTCCCTGATGAGGATATTGGTTACCCTGATGAAACCCACCAATGGCAAGGTTACCATCAATGACCATCTCGATCTTCAGAAAAACAGAAGGGAAATCCGGGCCATGCTGGGGTATCTTCCGCAGGATTTCAGGTTTTTTGCCAAGCTGAAAACATGGGAATTCCTTGATTACACTGCCCGGCTGGCAGGCATGAAAAACAAGGCTATCCGCAACGACGCCGTCGACCGGATGCTGGAAGAGGTCGGCCTGTTTGAAGCCCGCGACCGGAATGCCAACCGCCTTTCAGGCGGGATGAAACGACGACTCGGTATTGCCCAGGCATTGATCAATGATCCGAAAATCATCATAGTCGATGAACCCACTACCGGCCTCGATCCGGAAGAGCGTATCCGCTTCCGGAACCTGTTGTCGCACATCAGCACCAGGGATGTGACCATCATCCTGTCAACCCACATCGTGGGAGATATCTCCAGTACCTGTGAAAATATGGCATTGATGAACCATGGGGAACTTGCCTTTTACGGAAGTCCGGAAGAGCTGGTCAAAGAAGCAGAAGGAAAAGTCTGGCTGATCCAGGCCTCCGAAAAGGAGTATCTTGAAATCAATGAAAAATATCCGGTGATCACCACCATCCCGGCCGATTTCGGCTGGGAAATGCAGGTGGTTGCCGATGAGATCAACGGTTATGACGGACAACAGATCGATCCCAACCTGGAACATGCCTATGTCTATTTCATGGAGAAAAAACTCAACCAGTGGACAACCGACTAACAAAACAGGAAGATCATGATTTCATTACACAATATCAATTCCATTGCCAAATATGAAAGGAAAACCCTGTTCCGCAGCTGGTTCTTCCGCATTTTCAGCATCCTTTCGCTCGTAGTCCTTTTTGTCATGAACCTGGGGCTGGTGTCAGAAGTTGGGGATGCCGGATGGATATTCAGGGCCATTCCCTCTTCGATCCCCTATTTCAACCTGTTGATCCTGAACGTGGCACAGGCTGTCATTGCTGTTTTTCTCGCTTCCGACTTTCTGAAAAGAGATAAAAAACTGGACACCACCGAAGTGATTTATATGCGGTCGATGACCAATGGGGAATATGTGATCGGGAAAACCCTGGGGAATGTGCAGGTTTTCATGATCCTGAACATCGGCGTGCTGATCATGGCCATGATTTTTAACTTTATTAGCCCCGGCACCCATATCCCGTGGATCTCTTACCTGATTTACCTTGTTCTGATCAGCATCCCCACCCTTATTTTCATCATGGGGCTCTCCTTTCTGCTGATGAGCCTGATCAGGAACCAGGCTGTGACTTTTGTGATCATTCTCGGATATATCGGGATCACGCTCTTTCTGGTGAAAGCGAGCTACTACTATGTATTTGATTACATGGCCTTCAATATTCCCATGCTGAAGTCGGAAATAACCGGTTTCGGAAACATGGACCTGATCCTTGGTCACCGGGGTATCTATTTTTGCCTGGGAACGGGATTCATTTTCCTTACCATTTTCCTGCTGAAAAGGTTGCCCCAGTCTGAAACAATGACCTGGATTTCCATAGTCTTCAGCGTTATTTTCATAGCTGCAGGAGGATATCTGGCCTGGAACCATGTAAACCGTTTTGTGGTTCGCGACCGGGTCCGTGCAGAGGCTATTGCATTGAATAATCTATACTCCGGCAGGCCGACAGTTGATGTGACGCGGCATCAGATACAGCTGAAACACCTGGGAGAAGCCATCGAATCGATCTCCACCATGACGTTGGTTAACCACAACAACCAGCCTGTGGACTCACTGATTCTCAGCCTGAATCCCGGATTGACGATATCAGCGCTTAAAGTAAACGGCCAAACGGTTGATCCTGTCAGGAAGCTGCAGTTGGTCATCCTTCCGCTGCCCGCGCCGGTGGCGCCTTCCGACTCAGTGAAGATGGAGATCAGTTATAACGGTAACATTAATGAAGCTTTTTGTTACCTGGATATTGACAATGAAAAGCAGCATGAAAAATATGGCGATTTCGTGATCAACGTAGATAAGCGGTTTGCTTTCGTGACCCCGGAATACGTACTTTTAACCCCGGAAGACAACTGGTATCCCGAGACAGGTACCACATACAGTCCGAAAACCTTCGGCTGGAACCGCACCTGGTTTACAGATTTCTCCCTCCGGGTGAGCACCGATCCGGCTTTACAGGCCGTATCGCAGGGAGCTATTCTAAAGAGCTCCCCGGGAGAATACACTTTTGTGAATGACAATCCCCTGACCCAGATCTCTCTGGCCATCGGAAAGTATGTGAATAAAAAAATGAAGGCAGGGAACGTGGAATTCGGCATTTGGCATCTCGAAGGTCATGATTTCTTTACCCAGTCGCTTCCCGAGATTAAGGACACCATACCGGCCCTCATTGAAGAGCGATTCAGGGACTTTCAGCGCACCTACAACCTCGATTATCCCCTCAAACGGCTTTCCCTGGTGGAAGTTCCCGCCCAGTTCAAATCGTTTGAACGGACCTGTACATTTCAGCAGGAAACCATACAGCCTGAAGAGATACTGGTCCAGGAAAAAGGGTATCTCATCCGGGATGTGGATGTCAAAATGTCGATCAAACATGAAAAAAAATGGAATCATGACGGACAGAGCCTGACTGAAAAAGAGTACCAGATCAGGGCACTGAATAATATCACAGGCAACTTCACCCGGGAGGGGGGAAGACCCAATTTCAGGCGCCAGGCTGGCGGATCGCTCCAGGTGACGGAAACGGTCAATCCCTATTTTATTTTCCCCGAAATGTACCATTTCAGCAACCATCTCCGCTCAGACCGCTGGCCCGTCATCGACCAGGTACTGGAAGCCTATTTAAAAAGCCAGTCGTCCGATATGCGCTCCCAATGGATGCGGGATATGAGCGGATTGAGCGAAGATGAGATGGCCAACATCGCCTTGCAGGACTATTCTTTTGAAGAACTCCTGGGGAATAAGGATCAGGTGAAAATTATCGATAACCTGATCAAACTGAAAGGAGATTTTCTTTTCACCATGATCCAGTCAAAGGCAGGAGAGACTGAGTTCCTTGCTTTTCTTCGTTCCCTGCTGAAGGAATCACACTTTAAAGTGCTGACTTTTGACAGTCTGGACCATCGGCTGCAGTCAGAATTCGGAGTGGCCATTGCGCCCTATATGAACAATTGGTTCAAAGACAAGCGGCTTCCCGGTTTTCTGATTTCGCCCGTCACGGCTGTCAACACCAAGTCGGAAGACCAGATCAAAACCATGGTTTCTTTCAGTGCCAGCAATACTTCGGATGCCGACGGAGTGTTCAAACTCACCTTCCGGCTGGGCGGTTTCGGCGGAGGCCGCAGCAGGATGATGCGCGGAGGACCCAGCCCCGACGATAACATCAACAAGATTCTTTTCCTGAAAGCAGGTGAAAATAAAAATATCAGTTATCTTTTTGATTCCGAACCGCGTGGAATCACCATCAATACACTGACATCCAAGAATATTCCCCAAACCCTTTCCCAGTTCTTCGGAAAGGTGGAGGAAGACCAGAAAGCAGTGCCCAAAGAGGGGGAGGAGCTTACCGACAAGCTGGTTTCCACCCTGCAACCCAATGAAATGGTTGTGGATAATGAAGATCCCGAATTTTCCTATACCTCTTCCGATAAAAGCTCCCTGTTGTATAAACTGATCATCAGGAAAGAAGAGACGGGGCTTAAATATGCAGGACTCGATAACTGGCGGCCGGCCCTGAACTGGACCAATACCACCAACTCGGGATTTTACGGGCTGTACGTCCGTTCGGCTTACTACATTAAATCAGGTTCAGGCGACCAGTCGGTCACTTGGAAAATCCCGGTCAAAGTGCCAGGTCATTATGATATATATACTTATGTCAATCCCTATGTGGGAACGCGCATGCGCATGGGGCCGGGCGGGGGAGGCCAGGAAGACAAGGGGGAATATCACTATTTTATCACCCACGAAGATGGGGAAACGGAACAGACCCTGCAAGTGGAAAAAGCAGAAAACGGCTGGAACAGCCTGGGCTCTTTCTACTTGTCTCCTGAACATGCCAAAGTCGTGCTGACCAACAAATCCACCAGAAGGATCGTAATAGCCGATGCCATAAAAATCGTTAAAAATTAGAAATCCGAATAATAATTATATGAAACTTACAGTCCATTCATTGTTTATCAGAATGCCGGGGATGGTGATTCTGATCCTTTTGCTGGCTATTGCCGTTAATGCCCAGCAATCGCTCACCCTCGACAAAGCGCTATCCATTGCAGAGACCAACAGTCCGAGCATTCAGCAATCCTTGCTCAACCTGGAGCGGTACCAGAATAACCTGGAAGCTCAACGGGCTGCCCTGAAATCGAAATTCAGCCTGGCGGTTAATCCCACAGATTATACCAACACCCGGCGATTTGATAACCGTTACTCTGAGTGGTACACCAATGAAACATTTTCCACCAATGCCACCTTCAAGGTTGAACAACCGATCCTGGTGACTGACGGAACCCTCTCACTTTATAACAAATTCGGCTGGCAGAACAGTTCTTCCCTGTATGGAGATGAAAAGACAGTCAGTAAAAGGTTTTCCAACAACCTTTACCTGAACCTCACCCAGCCGCTTTTTACCTATAACCGGCTGAAACTGCAAATGAAAGAGCTGGAACTCAGTTATGAAAATGCCAATATCAGTTATGCCATGCAACGGCTGAACCTTGAAAAGCTGGTTACCCAGTATTTTTATAATGTCTACCTTGCCCAGATGAACCTTTCCATTGCCCGCGAGGAACTGGCCAACACCCAGAAAAGCTTTGAAATCATAAAAAATAAGGTGGATGCCGGATTAGCTGCCAAAGAAGAGCTATATCAGGCCGAGCTGAACCTTTCTACGGCAAAATCGACCCTGCAAAACAGCCAGGTGACGTTTGAAAATGCCAAAGATGAGATGAAAATCAACCTGGGGATGGATCTGAATGAGGATATAATGGTAATTGCCGATGTGGAAGCCAACCCGGTGAAGGTCGAGCTGCAGAAAGCCATCGACAACGGATTAAAAAGCCGGATGGAGATCCGCCAGCGTGAAATAGATGTGGAAACCAGCCAGTTTGATATGATCAGAACCAAAGCACTGAATGAGTTCAACGGAACCATGAACCTGGCATACGGGATCATCCTGGACAATGAAAAGGTCACCGATATTTTCAACCAGCCTACCCGAAATCCTCAGGTGCAACTCTCATTCAACATCCCCATATTTGACTGGGGTGAAAAAAAGGCACGGATCAAAGCACAGGAAGCCACCATTAAAAGCCAGCAAGTGAATCTGGATGAAGAGAAAAAGCAGATCATCATCGACATCCGTAAGGTATACCGGAACCTTGAAAACCAGGTCAACCAGATCGATATCGCCCGTCAGAATGAACGCAATGCCCAACTGACTTACGAAATCAACCTGGAACGTTATGAAAACGGCGATCTGACCGGTATGGATCTGAATCTATACCAGACACAGCTTTCCAACAAAAAAATTTCCTATGCGCAGGCACTGATCAATTATAAAATTGAGTTGCTCAACCTGAAGATCCAGACCTTGTTCGACTTTGAAAAAAACCAGGCGATAGTGCCCACTGAATTATATAAAACAGACAAATAAGAAAATCAGACAAAATGAAAAATATTTCAACCATTCTGCTTTTTGCCATATTACTGGCACTGGCCAGCTGCAGTAACCGTCAGCAAGCCGAAACTACCGATCTGGCAACCCCTGTTTCGGTCGAAGACATTCGCAAACAGGCGATTGAGAAGTACATCAATACCACGGGCACAGCCAAGGCCACCCAGGAAGTAACCCTGAGTACCGAAATGACCGGTATTT
>CAYWTT010000012.1:0-12735 GCA_964461245.1 uncultured Prolixibacteraceae bacterium
CTGTGCCCTTAGCCCTTAATATTCAAACCTTTCCCTGAACGCCCATAATCCGAGGGCAGGACTGGAGATATAAAAGATCTCCTCTCCGTTGGGAAGCCGGTTGTATCCGTCTTTCAGGGTAGCAGGATTGTAACTGGCAACCATCTTGTCGTAATCGGCCCATTTAAAACCAACGCTTTCGATTTCTTCCCGGGTTAGATTTTCTTCTCCTTTTCCTGGACAATAGGTTATGGAAAATCTGCCTTCGGAGGAACCATGGATCAGATGGGCAGCGGCACCCAGGTTATTCTGCAGATCCTGATTTTCGGCCGTGGCTTTCAGTGTGGCAGGCGTTCCGAAATAGCCATATTTCCGGATCAGCCGGTCTATCTCTTTGTCCTCGCCGAACTCTTTCAAAGCCGGTGCCAATACGATCAGCTCCCCACCATCGGCCAGGGCCATGCGGGTGCGGTAAATACTCTTGTTCCCCAACCACGTGCTTTTGAATTCGGAAGGATCGAGCCAGACAACCACCTTTTTCAAAGGTTTTTCCACCATTTCGAAATTCACCTGCAGGGAGAGCCTGGCGGCTTTGTCGAAAACTTCAAAATCGTCACCAACAAACAAACCGTACGTCTGCAACTTTCCCTGTCTGTTCATACCCACAACCGTCTGGACATACACGATCGGCAAATGGGTGGCAAAATGTTCCGAGGCATAGTTAAAGATTCTCCTGACCGGCGTGTCGGCCCGCCCCATCATTTTCTCCATGCCATAGGCTGCACCGATAAAATGACTTTTATTGATCCCTTCGGAACCTCCTGTTCCCACGAAAATGTTTTTGTTATAGTTGGCCATGCCGACCACTTCGTGAGGTACAACCTGTCCTATGGAAAGGATCAGGTCAAAATTTCCCTCCACCAGCAGTTTATTGACCTGTGCCGGCCAGGGATAATCGACCGCTCCTTCAGAAACCTCCTTCACAAAATTCCCGGGAACCACTCCCAGTGTCAACACATCGTTCCGCCAGTCGTGGTCACGGAAAAGCGACCGGGGAGTTTTCCCGAACATATGGGCGATCTGCTGATCGGTCATGGGAGAGTGGGTGCCTAAGGCAGGAAGAATATCGGTCATTTTGTCCCCGTAATATTCCCATGCCATCCCAGTGAGTTCACCCGCCCTGCTCGGCAGCCGGGTATAGTCAGGCGGAATGGCTAGAATCTTGTTCCTGGTCCCTAATTTATCTAACGCCTCTTTCAGCCCAAGTCTTAAATCTTCAGCATCCAGGTTACTGTGCTGTGAGCCTGTTTCGAAGTAAATCATTATTATTCTGGTTTTATTTGTTTAATTTCAGTATGCAGCAGCCGCAAGCAGTCTTTATTTATTATCAAAATCATCCAGTATTGGTGTGATCGGTTTTGGCTTGAACTTTTCAGGATTTTCTGCCAAGTTGGGAACCATCTTTCCAATTTCAAGTTAAGTTCCGGTCAATTCCGTATAATCATTTCCCATGATCTATTTGATGCAAACAAAAAAGCCATGCCAATGTTTCTGTACATTCGCTGCTTGGTTGCTGCATAAGGCCGCTGATTACTGCCTCTATCTCTTCACCCTCGCATTCCCCTTCCATATGCTCCAAACCATCTCCTCATCAGCCGGTTGGGCATAATCGGTCAGAAAAGTGGTGGCCAATGCGCCGGTAGCCCAGCCGAACTGCGGCCATTTCTCAGCCTCCCAGCCTTTCAGAATGCCATACAGCAATCCGCCGACAAATCCATCGCCTCCCCCAATCCGGTCGAGTACGTTAATCTTGCGGGGTTCAATAACATGCCAGGTATCTCCTTCCAGCATAATGGCTCCCCAGAGATGTTCGTTGGCACTGATCACCTGACGCAAGGTAGTGGCAAATACCGACGCATTGGGGAAGGCTTTTTTCACGCGGGTTATCATCTCTTTAAAACCATCGATCGCCGAGGCAATTCCCTTTCCGCCTGCTTCCGGTCCTTCAATTCCCAGGCACAGCTGAAAATCCTCCTCATTGCCAATCAGGATATCGGCCACGGAGGCTATTTCCGTAAAGATTTCACGAAGCTCTCTTTCTCTTCCTTTCCAGAATGATGCCCGGTAGTTGAGATCAAATGAAATGCGGGTGCCGTATTTTTTTGCATAGCGGGCCAGTTCAAGGCAAAAATTGCTGGTCGCAGGAGATAAGGCCCCAATGAGCCCGGATAAATGGACGATCTGAACCCCTTCATTGCCAAAAATTCTTTCCAGGTCAAAATCTTTAACATTCAACGTTCGTCCAACCTCCCCGGCACGGTCATTCTGCACCCGGGGACCGCGGGATCCGAATCCGCTGTCGGCGATATTGAACTGATGACGATAACCCCAGGGATCACCCTGTGCCAACTCAGGACCTTCATATTCCATATGGCGACTGCGGAGATTGCTTTTAATAAAGGCAGCTATCGGGCTGTCCTTCACAAAAGTGGTCAGTACTTTAACCGGCAGTCCCAGATAGGATGCAATGCTTGCTACATTGGTTTCCGCACTGGTTGCCTGCATTTCAAACAGGGTGCTGCTGTGCACCGGTTGTCCATTAAGCGGGGTAATCCTCACTCCCATGCTGGTGGGAACTATCAGGGAATATTTACATCCCTCCTTGATTTCTAAACTCATTCCATGTTCCTCCTTATGAATTTAATTATCCGATTGTCATTTGTTTTATACCTGTGAATCAGGGGCTGAATACATTTCCCCTTTTTATCAAATTTAAAAGAATATCTGCCTCTTTTTTCCTGCTATACGCCGCCATATGCGCTGTAACCTCCGTCAACCGGAATCACGATGCCGGTAATGAAACCGGATATGTCAGATAACAGGAATAGGGTTACTCCCTGCAGATCTTCCGGTTCTCCAAACTTACCCATCGGGGTGCTGTTCACAATTTTCTGCCCGCGGGGTGAAAATCCGCCGCTCTTTTCATCCAACACCAGGAAACGGTTCTGGTTCGTAATAAAGAAACCCGGAGCAATGGCGTTCACCCGTATCCCCACTTTGGCAAGATGTACGGCCAGCCACTCGGTAAAATTATTCACCGATGCTTTGGCGGCAGAGTATGCCGGGATCTTGGTCAACGGCTTGTAAGAATTCATGGAGGAGATGTTCAGAATCACACCTTTCTTCTTTTTGAGCATATCTAGCGAAAAAACCATGCTGGGCAGAAGAGTACCTTTAAAATTAAGGGCATAAACCTTGTCAAATCCTTCCATCTGCAACCCGAAGAAGGTATCTTCCAGGTTATTGAGGTCTTTTTCTTCCATCTGCTCCACCTTGGTAGTGGCCAGGGGACTGTTCCCTCCGGCGCCGTTCACGAGCACATCAATGCTGCCCAGTTGTTCATTGATCAAGGCCTTTGCCTTTTCCAATGACTCCCTGTCCAGCACATTGGCTTCCACTCCGATCACCATGGCATTGCATTCCTCGGCAATCTCCGCCGCCACTTTCTCTGCCACCTCCCGGTTGATATCAGCAATGGCCACCTTCATCCCTGCTGCAGCCATGGCCTTCACCATGGTCGTTCCAATCACACCGGCTCCACCGGTGATCACACACACTTTTCCTTTTAAATCTTCAAACGATAAAGCTTTCATGTTGTTCTATTTAAATTCCTTGTAGTAATCCACATTTTCTTTCGTTATGATATCAATAGGGGTATAATTGTTATTTTGAACCGGAACCTTCTGGACCACACTCCGGAACAACTTGTCAAAGGCATTATATCCCTGCTCCTCAGGCCGCTGACATATTAAAAAGTCGACCAGACCCTTCTTCAGAAAGGCCACATTCTCTTTCAGCAGATCATGCCCGATCAGGCGGATGTTACTTATTCCAGACCTTTCCAGGAACGAAGCAGCCAGATGCACTTTGGAATTGGTGACAAATATCCCCGAAACCTTACTCCCGGATAGAATAGCTTTCAATTGTCCATCGCATTTTTTCTCTTCTGCCATGAAAATTTCAGCTGTTCTGATCACCCTTCCGGGTGCATGCTGTCTGTTCCATTCATAGAAACCCTTCTCCCTCTGGACAAGGTGGTTCTGATTATCCATCTCTTTTGCAAAATGAATGACAAACAGGTTACCGGAAGGCTCTGCAATGAAAGAGAGTAACCTTGCTGAAAGATAACCGCACTGGAATGAGTTTTGCCCTACATAGGCCAGCTGCCCCTGATCCGGTATTTCGGAATCTATAAATACGAAAGGGATTTTTCTTTCCCTCAGCTGACTGACGATCTGCAGGGATTCCTTGTAAAAATAGGGAGCCAGAATTACCCCGTCGGGATGTAGGTCAAGCATTTGAACCGATTTTTCCTCAAAATCGGCTGGTGAAGACTGGTTGAAACTGAAAGTTTCAATCCGCAGACGGTAATGCTGCAACTCTGATGACCGCTTCCTGATTCCAAGCATGGGCTTGTTCCAGTATCCTTCCAGGGAAAGCGGAGTAGGGAGGAGGGTGGCAAAAAGTATGGGATGCTTCAGCGCAAGTGAGCTGGCCAGGATATTGGGCTGAAACCCCAGCTCCTCAATTACCCTGAGCACTTTCTCCCGGGTCTGGCTGGAAACCTCGCCACGGCTGTGCAACACCCTGTCGACCGTCCCCATTGACACGTTGCAACGACGGGCAATATCTTTGATCCGTATCTGCTTATCTGTATGCAAAATACCTGGTATTTCGTTTAAGTCTAAGATTAATATGTCAAAAATAGAGATATTTTTAACTCCGTGTACGTGCACGGAGTTAAAAATTCGTTCCGCCGACATGCTTTACAACATGTTTTTTTAAACCTGATTTTTTTTCCCGTTACAAAGTCATTGATGTAATTTGTATTTAATCATGGTATTTTCAGGTTATTCAATTTGAAATTACCCATCATGACCAATTAACTATTTAAATTTCAGATAAATAAAATGAAAAATCAAATTAAAAAAGGAATTTCGAGACGTCAGTTCCTGGGTACGGCAGCCGTCGGGCTGGCAGGGCTGGCTGTAATGCCGGGAATCACTTCCTGTAAACCCAAAGTTGCTCCCCTGAAAGAAATCAGGCTTGGTTTCATAGGGATGGGACGCCAATCTATGTTTCTGCTGAAAGGATTCATGCAGGTACCGGGAGTAAGGGTGCTGGCAGGATCGGATGTATATGGCATTAAGTGCAAGCGGTTTGTAAAGCGGGTCACGGCATTTTATGCGGAGAAAGGGGAGACCGCAAAGGTTGACACCTACGAAAAATACCAGGATCTTCTGGCCAGAGAAGACATTGATGCCGTGGTTATTGCCACACCCGATCATTACCATGCCATGATTGCCATTGCCGCAGTAAAGGCCGGGAAAGATGTCTATCTAGAAAAACCGCTGACCTTCACCCTCCACGAAGGTCAGGAACTCCGCAAAGCAGTGAGGGAGAACAACCGGATTCTGGCTGTGGGCAGTCAGCAACGTTCCGATCCCAATTTTCAGCATGCCGTAAAACTCGTCCAGGATGGAAAACTGGGAAAAATCACCAAAGTTCATGCGTATGTGGGAGCACCTCCAAAACCTTATGATCTTCCGGAAGAGACCCTTCCAGCCGATCTGAACTGGGATCTCTGGTTGGGGCCTCTTACTGCAGATATCCATTATAATAGCCAGCTGGATCCGCTGATTACCCTTGATCCCGATCAGGATGAGACCTTATGGGGTGCATGGCGGTGGTACAAGGAAATGGGCGGTGGTTTTACCACCGACTGGGGCGCTCATATGTTCGACATTGCCCAGTGGGGATTGGGAATGGACAACAGCGGTCCCGTGGAGATATCGCCCATCGGTGACGGTACGGAATTCATGCAGTTCACCTATGCCAGCGGAACGATCATGACCTCCGAACCCTTTGATGAGAAACTGACCAAAGGGGTGAAATTCATTGGAGAAAAGGGATGGCTTGAAGTATCCCGCGGCCATTTCCTGGCCTCTGATCCCACCTGGGTCCCCGAAAAGAAAGAAGAAGATCCCAATGTGCCCTATGAAACGAAAATCCCTCACCAGGTCAACTTTATTGAATCGGTCAGGGAGCACAAGGATCCGGTTGTTCCGGTAGAAATCGGCCACCGCTCCTGCACCGTCTGTACATTGGGAAATATCGCCTGCGACCTGAAGCGGACCATCAAATGGGATCCGGCCACTGAAACCTTCGTGGATGATGCCGACGGGGCTGCCACAGCCAAAATGCATTACCAGTACAGAGAAGGTTACACACTTATCTGACCTTCCCTGAAGGGTATTAATACTTTACGTCCCTCTCTCCGGGGGACGTTTTTTTTTCAAGCAGGAAGCCCAGCCTTTGTTTATATCATGCTGAAAACAGAATTTTCTGTGGTTCTGAGGGGAATGCCTTTTTTGTTAATCCTTTTCTTTTTCATCGGCTTTAGAGTGAAATAAAGCAGAAAAGTTGAGATCAAACTCCGGTTTGGAATACATCATAATATTTTGTAAATTAGACTGCTTAATAAAAAAACTTAAATAAAATGAAAATTCTGAAGGGAACAGTTTTGGGCGGAATAGCCTTTTTTCTTCTGGGCTGGTTGATCTATGGGATTTTATTGATGGACTTCATGGCAGCAAACATGAATTCGTGCATGAATATGCCTGAGGGGAAAATGGTATGGTGGGCAATGATCCTGTCCAATCTCATTTCTGCCCTTTTACTGACGCTGGTATTGAAATGGTCAGGAGCCAGGAAAATTTTAGACGGACTGAAGACGGGAGCTCTGTTCGGATTGTTGTACGGAGCAACCATCGACCTGGGGTACTGGTCAATGACCACCATGTTCAAAAATCTGGGCATAATGCTGGCCGATATCGGGGTGACCACCGTTTACTGGGCGCTGGTTGGCCTGATCATTGTGTTGTTGTGGGGAAAAGATTAAAATACCAGGTCTTTTATCAGGTTTACCTGTTTTCCTTTTCACTCAGTTCCAGCCAGCGGAGTTCCATTTCTTTAAGCATCTCGTTGATTTTGCCGATTTCGTCCGATCGGGCGTAAAGCTCTTCGTGTAATAATTTTCCGGAATTCAAAAGATCTTCGATCTGCTTTTTCTTTATGCCCAGCGTTGAAATGTCATTCTCCAGCTGTTCAAGCTCTCTTTTTTCTTTAAACGTGAGCTTGGTCCTTTCATCCTTTACTGCTTTTTCCCGCGGTTTTGGCTGGCTTTCTCTCTTTTCCGGCTTAAGGGGTGATTCGGTCTCCTCGATGGCATTCCGGTATTGGGTGTAATTTCCGGGAAAATCGGTGATTTTCCCGTTTCCTTCGAAGACAAAAAGGTGACCGACAATCTTGTCCATAAAAAAACGATCGTGAGAAACGACGATCACACATCCGTCGAATGTCCGCAAATACTCTTCCAGTACATTGAGCGTCAGGATATCCAGGTCATTGGTCGGCTCATCCAGGATCAGAAAATTGGGATTCTGCATCAGTACGGTGCACAGGTAGAGTCTTCTCTTTTCTCCTCCGCTGAGCTTTTCAATGTAATCGTACTGGACGGAAGGAGGAAAGAGGAACCGGGTGAGCATCTGAGATGCGCTTATGCCGGTTCCGTCTTCCATCCGGATGTATTCCGCAATTTTCTGAACGGCATCCAGCACCTTCTCCCTGGGATCAAACGTGATACCCTCCTGTCTGTAATATCCGAACCGGACGGTCTTCCCCGGATCGGCCGTTCCGGAAACGGGATCCACCAGTCCGGTGATCAGATTCAGAAAGGTGGTCTTCCGTCCCATTGTCCCCGATGATCCCCACTTTTTCGTAACGCGAAAAGGTGTAGGTGAAATTATTCAGGAGCAAGGTGTCTCCGAACGAATGGCAGAGATCCCTGATCTCAAGGATTTTCTTTCCCAGACGGGCTGTCCTGATGTTAAGGTCTATGGATTGGTCATCCTGCCTTTCTCTGGCTTTGTCCTGGAGTCCGGCAAATGCATCGATCCTGTACTTCGCCTTGTGGCTTCTTGCCTGAGGCATCCGTCTCATCCACTCGATTTCTGTGCGGAGAAGATTCTGCGCCCTGGCAGCCGACATCTGGGCAGCCTGGATCCGCTCCTCCCTCTTTACCAAAAAATAGCTGTAATTGCCCCGGTATCTGAAAATTTCATTGTTGTCTATTTCTATGATCTCATCGCATACCCTGTCCAGAAAATAACGGTCGTGAGTAACCATGAGCAGGGTAGACCTGGATTTCGACAAGTAGTTTTCCAGCCATTCGATCATGGCCATATCCAGGTGGTTGGTAGGCTCATCCAGCAGAAGAAAATCGGGCTTCCCAATCAGTACCTTGGCCAATCCCAACCTTTTCTGCTGTCCTCCTGAAAGGGTGCTGACCAACGCATCCCAGTCCGGGATGTTCAGCCTGGTCAGAATCTGCCTGACCTCCACCTCCATATCCCAGGCGCTCAGATGGTCCATCTGCAGGGAGACTGTAGCGATCTGCTCCTGATCATGCCGGGAAACTGCCAGCTCGTAAGCCTTTACTACCCTGAGCCTTTCATTATCTGCGCTGAAAACCTCCTCCATTACGGTATGGAATGGATTGAGTTGTGGATTCTGCTCCAGGTACCCCACTGAAATATCATTGGTCCAGGTGATAACCCCAGCATCCGGCATCTCTTTGCCTGCCAGCAGATCAAGCAGGGAACTCTTGCCGGCTCCGTTTCTGGCAATCAGCGCCACCTTCTGATCCTTGCCGATGGTAAATGATATATTCTCGAACAAAAGCAGATTTCCGTAACGCTTGGCCAGGCTTTCCGCCTGCAGATATGGGATCATGGCACTGTATTTCCGGCAAAAGTAGGAAATTCCGGCAAAATTCTTTAAAATAACTAATAAATTAGTTGTATAACTAAATAATTAGTTGTATATTTGTCACGGATATCCAAAAATGAGATTAATAACCATTTAGAATTAAAACAGTATGAAAACGATAGAAATAACATTGTCAATGCTCTTTATTCTCTTCTTTACAAGGGTACCAGCCCAGGAAGCGAAAAGCGATCCAAACAAAGAGACTGTATTTATGATAGTGGAGCAGATGCCTGAATTTCCGGGAGGAGAACAAGCACTGAGAGATTTCATTGTAAAGAACGTTCAATATCCCGAAGAAGCAAAAAAGGCCGGAATCAGCGGCAAGGTTTTTGTGAATTTCGTGATTGATGAAAACGGGAAGGTAATCATGTGCAAAGTAGTGCGCGGAGTGAGTCCGTTGCTGGATCAGGAAGCGCTGAGGGTTACAAAGGAGATGCCTGACTGGACTCCTGGGAAGCAAAAAGGGAAAGCCGTGAAAGTTTCCTATACCATGCCGATTGCATTCGTTTTGAATTGAGGCAAGAATGATGAAAGCACCAGGAGACTGATTCATGAAATATTGTTCATCTGTTATGCCCTGGTGCCTTTTTATTGCAAATAAACCATATGAAATATGAAAGAACTGACCCGCGCCGAAGAACAGATCATGCAGATCCTTTGGGAGAAGGAGAAAGGATTTGTAAAAGACATTGTTGATCAATTTCCCGATCCCAAACCAGCTTACAATACGGTATCAACCATTATCAGGATCCTGGAGCAGAAAGGGTTTGTAGGTCACAACGCCTATGGAAAAACATATGAATATTTCCCGCTGATTGCCAAGAAAGAGTATACCCGTTCTTTTATGAAGAATTTCATCACCAACTATTTCAGTGGCTCCTTCCAGGAGATGGTGTCTTTCTTTGCCAAAGAAGACAAGCTAACCGTGAAAGAGTTGAATGAGCTGATGAGAGAGGTTAAAAAAGAAATCAGAAACGATAAGGAATCAGAAGATGAATAACCTGGTCAATTACCTGATGGAATCGGGCATCAGTCTCTCGCTGCTTGCCCTTTTGTACCTGTTTTTCCTCAGGAAAGAGACATTTTTCAGGACAAACAGGCTTTTTCTGCTGATATCAGTGCTGTTTTCCCTTTTGTTACCCCTGCTTACCATCCCGGTTTTCACTCCTCAACCGGTTTTGTTGTCTGAAATCACTGTAACTCCATACCGGAATCTGCTAGAGACCGTGGTTATTACCAGCCACAGAATTTCAGGTGATGTGGAGAGCTTTCTTCTCTCTTCAAAACTGATAGTTTTGGTTTATCTGGCTGGTGTACTGGTTATGTCGCTGCTTTCCGTCATACGGATCATTCAGATTACGCGGATCATCCAAAAAGGGGATGTTCATCATGAAAACGGATATTCTCTTGTATTGACACATCGGGAAGGTTCTCCCTTTTCGTTCCTTCATTATCTTTTTGTCCCGGAGGATTACAAAGAAATTCCGGGGATGGGAAAGATGATTTCCCATGAACTGGAGCATATCCGGCAGGGACATTCTCTTGATGTGATTATACTCGATTTCCTGCTTATCATTCAATGGTTCAATCCTTTTATTTATTTGCTTAAACGGGTGGTACGGGAGAATCATGAATTTCTTGCCGACCGTGCCGTGCTGAAATCAGGAATACAACCGGAAGAGTATAAATCTTTGCTTCTGTCACAAGTTGCCGGAGTGCCTGTTTATGCAGCCAATCATTTTAATTATTCCTTGCTGGCAAAACGCTTTAAAATGATGTCAAAAATTGCCTCCCCGAAAGCTGCAGGAATTAAGACCATTTCAGGAATCATTCTGGCGCTGGCATTAATACTGGTTTTTGCCTGTGATCAAAAGAAGAGTGCTGCCAATGGTTCAGTCACCCAAACCAACACAGTGGTATCGGGTCTTAAAGCCGACTCTTTGAAAGTTGAGAAACTCGATGAAGGAGTGAAAATATACGGCAGCAGGGAGGATATAGCCCGGATAAATGCATTGCTCAGCAGCGGAAATTATGATATTTTAACGTCATGTGACAGCAGTCCGCGAGCCCAGCTTATCCTCAGGAAGAAACCTGCCGCTTCCATGCCGGAAGTTCAGGAAACTTCTCATGACGGATCCGGAATAGAGGAATCAGAGATTTTCTTTGTTGTGGAGGAGATGCCTGAATTCCCCGGCGGAGAAACAGCTCTTCGCGAATACATAGCCCGAAGCATCCAATACCCTGCAATGGCCATTGATAAAGGGATCCAGGGCAAGGTGTATATCAGTTTTGTCGTGGCGTCAGATGGATCGGTAAGAAATGCCAAAGTCGCCAGGGGAGTGGCTCCCATGCTGGATAAAGAGGCTCTCAGGGTCGTAAACAGCCTGCCCAGGTGGAAACCCGGGAAACAGCGCGGCAAAGCGGTCAATGTTTCCTACACCATTCCGATCAGTTTTGCCTTGAAATAAATTAACCTGGTTATCAGACTGAAAATCAGCACGAAGAGCCTCATCGGATCAACCATTAAAAGCCGTATTTATCATGGTTTCCAGACATTTTCCTTTTCAGAATCTGCTCAGGAAAACGCGTTGAAGATGGGTTTCGGCATTGAATTTATTATGAATAATATCGCAAATACATGCAAAAAGCACTTGAACTTGATTCTGCCAATTTCCAATATCTTGCTGAAGAGGCTGAAGCGCATAATACCTTGGGAAACCAGACCGATGCAGCACAGCTTTTTGATCAAGCACATAAAATGTCTCCTGAAAATCAGATTGTCAAGGCGAAACTGGGCAAATTACTGATCAACCTGCAGGATTACCGGGAAGCCTGTCGTCTCCTTGCAGAACTCCAAACTGCCGATTCAACCTATCTTTTTTACCTGAAAAATCTGGCTGCCGCTGCATTCAAGCAGGAAAAAAACAAAGAAGCAGGACAGTTGTATGAAGAAGTGCTCAGGCAAAATCCGCGTGACTTTTCGGGTTACCTGAACCTGGCCAGCCATCTTTCAGCAGGACACTGCTTATTCCGACGCCTTGATGGTTTTGGAAACCGGACTGCAGCAGTTTCCGGGAAATCTGGTTATGCTGTTGCGTTTGGCACAGATATGTTTCGGTGGAAAAGAGTATGCCTGATCGATGGAAGCATATGCCTTTCCAGAATCAACAAGATCAAAGAGCAACAGTTTTTCGGGAAATAGGAAAACAGAAAAGCGCGGAACACACAGGTTCACTGCCCGTCAACGAACCGACAGCGCTTCATACATGATTTCCACCGGATGATAGGCCTGTTTACCGGTTCCATCCTTGATGTGGTGACGGCAGGAGGTACCCGGAGCCGCCAGCACCGTCTCTTCAGAAGCTGATCTTACCGCCGGGAAAAGAACCATCTCGCCGATTTTCATGGAGAGCTCATAATGTTCCTTTTCATATCCGAATGCACCTGCCATCCCGCAACATCCCGAGGGAATTTCCTTTACTTCATAATTCCTGGGGAATGAAAGCATTTTTTTCGTGGGCAGGGTAGAGGCTACCGATTTTTGCTGGCAATGCCCGTGAAGAAGAATATCCTTCTTGGCGGAGGTGAAAGCTTCCGGTTTGATATTCCCGTTTTCGATCTCCCTGCAGAAGAATTCATCGAACAACAGGGCATTTTCAGCCAGTATCCGTGCATCTTCCCTCAGGTTCAGATCCACCAGTTCGGGATATTCATCCCGGAATGCCAGTATGGCTGAGGGTTCAATGCCGATCAGCGGCGTCTCTTCACTAACCAGATTCTTAAGCAACTGCACGTTTTCGGAGGCGATCAGCTTGGCCGTTCTCACCAATCCTTTGGAAAGCCAGGTGCGACCGCTTTCCTTATGTA
>CAYWTT010000012.1:12835-22700 GCA_964461245.1 uncultured Prolixibacteraceae bacterium
TCCACGCGGGGTAAATAGGCGATCAGGCGACTGCGGGCAGGAATTCCGTGAATATCATAATAGTGCTGCAGAAATTCGGCCTTCAGCTTGGCCATATCCACATTCGACGGGCATTCCGATTTACAGGCCTTGCAGGAGAGGCACAGATCAAGTACCTGGTAGATTTCTGTCTGGTCGAAGGGATTTTTCCCTTTTGCCGAAGCCAGCAATTCACGCAGAATATTGGCGCGTCCCCGGGTTGTCTTATCCTCATCGCGGGTGGCCATATAGGTCGGACACATGGTCCCGCCGGTTATCTCCGTCTTGCGGCAATCACCCGAACCGTTGCATTTCTCGATGGATGGGAAGTAGCCCCGGTTAGCGGAAAAATCGAACAGGGTATCCACTTCCGGGACCACGAATCCCGGTTCAAAACGTAAACTGTCGGTAATCGGGGGAGTATCTACGATTTTCCCCGGATTGAACAGGTTATCCGGATCCCAGGTATACTTCAGGTTCCTGATCAACTGATAATTGTGTTCACCCAGCATAAAGGGGATGAACTCACCCCGGACCCGACCGTCGCCATGTTCTCCGCTCAGCGATCCCCGGTACTTTTTTACCAAAGCTGCCGTATCGGTCATCAGGTTGCGGAAAATCTCCAGGTCACCCGGATCTTTCAGGTTCAAAAGCGGTCGGAAATGGATCTCTCCGGTAGCAATGTGCGCATAATAAATGCTGGAAAGTCCGTATTTCTCCAGTGTTTTCTTGAATTCGGCCACATACTCGGGAAGATATTCCGGATGTACGGCGGTATCTTCGAATCCGGGAACACCTTTCCGCACACCCGGAACGTTGGCCAGAACACCCAGCCCCGCTGTCCGGAGTGCCCAAACCTTTTTGATCTTTTCGTCGCCCGTAACCAGAGGGAAAGCGTATCCCAGTCCGGCATCCCGCATATCCTTTTCCAAAGCGGCAGCCTGATCGCTGAGCTCCTTTTCTGTTTCAAAAGCAAATTCGATCATCAGGATGGCCCCCGGTTCACCCTGCACAAAAAACCGGTTTTTACGCTGCTCAATGTTCTCATTCGTGCACTTCAGAATGACATCATCCATCAATTCCACGGCGCGCGGGTGATATTTCAGCGCAATCAGATTGGCCAGCAGCGACTCTTCAAGGGTATTGAAATGGGCGCAGACCAATCCCATATGTTTCGGAGGAAGAGGAATAAGATTCAGCTTGATCCGCTTTGAAAAAGCCAGGGTTCCCTCCGAACCGGCCAGTAGCTTGCAGAAATTGAAAGGTTCCCCGCCTTCCGTAAATACTTCACTGTCGAGCAACACATCTATGGCATACCCCATGTTCCGGCGCGTAACCCTTGGATCCGGGAAATTTTCCCTGATCTCCTTCTGATTCTCCGGATCGGTTAGTATCTCACATATATTCCTGTAAATCCTGGTCTCCAGCAGCGTGGGATCGCCACTGCATTTCTCCCGGAACTCCTCTTTACTCAAGGGTCTGAAAGTAACCTCTGAACCATCCGAAAGAATCGCATCCACTTCAAGTATATGTTCACGTGCACTGCCATAAACTATTGAATGTAAACCACATGAGTTATTACCTAACATTCCGCCGACACAACAGCGGTTGGCCGTTGAAGTCTCCGGTCCATATAGCAATCCGTAAGTTGCCAGCCATTTATTCAGCTCTGCAGGTATAACTCCAGGTTCCACCCATACCCATCGTTCTTCCGCGTTGAACTCCAGGATTTTGTTCATATATTTTGAGACATCCATCACAATCCCGGGGCCGACCACCTGTCCAGCCAGGGAGGTACCTCCCGCACGGGGAATAACGGATAATTGGTGCTTCCGGGCAAAAGCCAGAATTTTCAGCACATCAGCCGGATTTTTGGGTTTGGTGACAGCTGCCGGCTTTTCTTTATATGAGGAAGCATCGGTCGAATAGATTATCCGCTGCACATTGTCGGTGAACAAGTCTCCGTCCAGGGAATTCTTCAAGGCATTAAAATCCTGCTGTGAAATCATAATTATTGGTTTTTTGGATCTCACAAAAATATCAATTCAGACAGTCAAAATATGCATCCGGCCAAAATCATATGCTTATTTAACGTGAATTCAACTTAATTTTACACAGCCGAAGTCGGTGAAAAGGCATGCACCTGCCGGCCTGGTTGAAATAGCAGATCTTGATATTGAAATGATGGAAGTGAAAAATTTTTGGCACAACTGAGCAGAAGCGGAAGGAATTGTTTATCGAGTGTATATGAAGCTTAAATGATATCTTAAAAATCTTTCCCATGAAGATAATAACGTTGATCGAAAACCTGGTCTACCAGGCTGGTTTGCTTTCCGAACACGGGCTTTCTATTTATATCGATACCGGAAACCGCAAACTTCTTTTTGATACAGGGCAAAGCTCTGCTTTCCTTTCCAATGCGCGAATATTGGGTATAGATGCAGAAGAAATCGATGCAGTGATTATCAGCCACGGTCATTATGATCACACCGGAGGTTTGGATGCTTTCTTTCAGGCTAATAAAAAAGCAACCTTATATATAAAACCTGAAGCATTTGCCGAAAAATACCAAGGTAAAAACAGAACCGTCGGAATCCCTGAAATACCGGCTATTCCCGGGAACCGAATCAAATATGTTGAATCGGTCACTGAATTGTATGACGGAATTTTTGTGATGCCCGATATTCCGGTTCTGAATCCGGCGGACACTTCTTTTCATAATTTTTTCATTAAAAAGGGGAGCACTTTCATGAAAGACGAGTTTAAAGATGAACTGTTTTTAACATTTGTCAGAAACAACAAACTATCCGTGATCAGCAGCTGTTCACACCGTGGGATAACCCACATGGTCAGGGAAAGCATCCGGTATTTTAACCTGCCGGTCCATATGCTCCTGGGCGGATTTCACCTCAGGAACTGTCCTCCTGAACAATATCAGCTGGTCATTTCGTATCTGAAACAAATTAAACCGGAATTGATCGGTGTTTCTCATTGCACGGGAGTGGAAAAATATTCAGAATTAAGAAAAGATCTCCCATTCCATATCTTCTATAATATGACTGCCAATGTGTTGCAAATATGAATAATCCGGTTGATCACCCCCGTCAGAGAGCAGTTGCTTCATGAAAATATTGAAGTAAGGAATTAACCGCAGCGGAACAGGGGAGTCGGGAAATTTTCCTATTTTTGTATGATAGCACACAAAAGATGCGAATTTTTATCAATGAAAAAGAGATTGTCCTGTTCAGGGGAGCCACACTGAAAGAAGCCATATTGACCTATTCAAAAGTGAGTTATAAAAAAACGGAAAGCGGCTACCTGGGAATTTATGACCGTTTCGGATTCCTGACGGAACCGGATGGACCGGTGTATGAGGGGCAACATTTTTTTCTGAAAGTTATTCCCAGGCAATCCGGGTGAAACCAGTCAGTATAAAAATTACAATTTTCAACCGTTTTACAAGAAACAACAAACTTAATAACATGAAATACAGTCATTCACTATTTTATTTATTACTTCTCCTGATCTCCTTTGTCCCCGGCTATAGCACAGCTGGTAACAAATGTAAAAAGAGTTTTGAAGTGGTGATCCTGCATACGAACGACATGCATGCCAAGATCGACAACATGGGGAAACTCGCCTGGCTGGCCGACAGCATCAGGCAACAACATCCCCATGTGTTTCTTTTATCCGCAGGGGATAATTTTACCGGAAATCCCATCGTAGATATGTACCCCGAAAAGGGATATCCCATGATCGACCTGATGAACCGGGTGGGTTTTAACCTGTCAGCCATGGGGAATCATGAATTTGATCTTGGACAGGATATGCTGAACAAACGGAGAAACGAAGCAAATTTCCCCTTCATCTGTGCCAACATAGATGTCTCAAAATCAAAACTTAAGAAGCCATCACCTTATTTTCTGCTCAAAGTAGAAAAATGTAAAATCCCGGTACTTGGACTGATTCAGGTCAGTGAAAACGGACTGCCCGATTCGCATCCTTCCCGACTCAGCGGATTAAGCTTTATTCAGCCTGATGTGAAAACAGCCGATTATATAAAATTAAAGGAAAAATACGGTATGCTGATCGCGCTTACCCACATGGGTGTGGAAGGAGATGTACCGCTTGCCGGTAAGTTCCCCCAGATAGACCTGATTGTCGGAGGCCATTCCCACACGGTTATGACCAAACCCCTGATGGAAAACGGAGTGATGATTGTCCAGACGGGCTCCCAGCTGAAGAGTGTGGGGAAAACCACACTTCAGATTACCAACGGCAGAATTACAGACCGGAAGTATGAACTGATTTCACTGGCTGCGGTTACCCGATCAAAACCAGAGATCCAGGAGATAATAGACCATTACAATGACAACGAGGAGATGAACAAGGTGATTGCCCGGGCTGAAACTGCCCTGAACAACCAGGAAGAGTTGGGTTGCATGATGACCGATGCCATTACCCGGCAGTTCGGACTGGATTTTGCTTTTCAGAATTCGGGCGGAATCCGGATACCCAATTTGCCCAAAGGAGATATCCTGTATAAAGATATATTCAGGCTTGATCCTTTTGGCAACCAGGTGGTTACTTACAATATGACCCTGGCGGAAATCAAATCACTGATCCTCAATGCTTATAACCGCAATAAAGAACCTGATCTGATGGCATCAGGCTTGAAATACACCGCCGTGGTTGATGGAAACGGCCTTTGCACCGACGTGGAAATGAGAGACCTTTCAGGCAATCCACTCGATCCCTCCAAAAAATATAAAGTTGGGATGAACAGTTATATCGGAGCCACATACACGTTTGACCATGCTGATCCCGGCACCACCAATTTCGATACCACCGCGCAAACACTGATCAATTTCCTGAATGAGGTAAAATCGGTGAATTATGAAGGCACAAGCAGGATTGATATCCGCAGGAAATAGATCAATCAAATTTTTATCTTTGCAACCCGAAAAAAACCATTAAAAACAGAATATCATGGCAGAGTTCAGCTATCAGAAGCCGTTTCCGGTAAAAAAGGATACCACGCCTTACCGTTTATTAACCAAAGATTACGTCACGGTTGTAGAAGCCGACGGGCGGAAAATCCTTAAAGTCGCACCCGAAGGGTTGGAGCTGCTTGCCAGGGAAGCCTTTGCCAATGTCTCTTTTTATTTGCGTCCCGGGCATCTTGAGAAATTGTCGAAGATTCTTGCTGACCCGGAGGCCAGTGACAACGACCGGTTTGTAGCCCATACCATGTTGCTCAACCAGGTAATTTCAGCCGAGGGACAGCTTCCGACCTGCCAGGATACCGGAACAGCTATCGTAATCGGAAAGAAGGGGGAGGATGTGTATACGGGAGTAAATGATGCAGAATTCCTTTCCAAAGGAGCCTTTATTACCTATCAGGAAAAGAATCTCCGGTATTCCATGGTGGTCCCGTTGACCATGACGGAAGAAAAAAACACGGGCACCAACCTTCCTGCCCAAATCGATATTTATGCCGAACCGGGCAATGAATATGAGTTCCTTTTTATCACCAAGGGAGGTGGATCAGCAAATAAAACATTCCTTTATCAACAGACCAAATCGTTACTTAACGATGAGAATCTGGCCAGCTTTTTCAGGGAAAAGATCAAAGACCTCGGCACCTCTGCCTGTCCGCCTTACCATTTGGCCATTGTGATCGGCGGCACCTCAGCCGAAGCCACGCTTACCACAGTGAAAAAGGCATCAGCAGGCTATTATGACCACCTTCCCACGCAGGGGAATGAGGGGGGTCAGGCTTTCCGCGACCTGGAATGGGAGACCAGAGTGGAGAAGATATGTCAGGAATATGGCCTTGGAGCTCAGTTCGGAGGCAAATATTTTGTGCACGATGTAAGAGTGATCCGTTTACCCCGTCATGCTGCTTCCTGTCCAGTGGGAATCGGGGTAAGTTGCAGTGCCGACCGGAACATCAGGGCCAAAATCACCGGCGAAGGTATATTCCTGGAAGAGTTGGAGATGAATCCCGCCCGCTTCCTGCCTGCGGTCACTCCTGAACTGGAACCTGCCGTCGAGATTGACCTGGACCGTCCTATGGCAGAAGTACTGGCCGAGCTGACCAAATATCCCGTGAAAACCCGCCTGAGCCTTAACGGAACTTTGATTGTCGCCCGCGATGCAGCCCATGCCCGGCTTAAAAAAATGGTCGATGAAGGGACTCCCTTGCCCGACTATTTTAAAAATCACCCGGTATATTACGCCGGACCTGCCAAAACCCCGGCTGGAATGGCTTCCGGAAGCTTCGGACCGACTACCGCCGGACGGATGGATGTCTATGTCGATTTCTTCCAGAACCTGGGTGGTTCCATGATCACGCTGGCCAAGGGTAACCGTAGCCAGGCCGTTACCGATGCCTGCAAAAAACATGGCGGATTTTACCTGGGCTCCATCGGCGGACCTGCAGCCATCCTCGCAAAAGAAAATATCAAATCGGTAGAACTGGTTGATTTTGAAGACTTGGGGATGGAAGCCATCCGCAAAATCAGGGTGGAAAACTTCCCTGCCTTTATCATCGTGGACGATAAAGGGAATGACTTTTTTAAAAAACTGTAGAAAAGAATTCTCAGACAAGAAAAGACAAGCTTTGTAATTGCAACAAAGATACCTGTTTGCGAAGCGCCAAAATACCATGAAGCAAAGAGATGTTCTTATGCCCCATGGTGCATTGGCGTTTTTACATTCGGTCATTCACCCGGTCTTAACATTTTATTCAGATTGGAATTTTTTTATTTAGTTCCCTATTTTAATACAAATTCGTCTTATTTTTGTACCCAGTAATAGGTATAACAATGAAAAGTGATTCCACTTCCGATATTTCTATTTCTGGTGCCTGCCGGAACGGATTTGTTATGCTGCCTGACTTTATGCGCATGCAATAGCCTTCGATACTGTTCCCATGAACAGGTTTCGAAGGCACCCCATCCCGTTTTTCCTGAAAGTTGACTGGAAGCAAAAGCTATCCTGTCACGCCTCGTTTCATCAGGAAACAACTGTCTTTCAATTTTTCATTTTTCATTCTTAATTCTTAATTGCATGTGTGCCAGTATTATACGGGTGGAAGGTGATATCATACACCAGCCCGCAGAATTGAAAAACCTGGAAAAATTCCTCCGGCAACAGTCTTTTCCGCGGATTTTAATCTCATCGGCCCTGACCGGATTTTACGAATTAACAGAAAAGGAGCTGGATAAGGTCCGCGAAGCGGGTTATTCATCAGCTGCCTATGAACTGCAGCTCAATCAATTGTTCAAAAATCGCCCCTCTTCAGAAAGCCATGCAGGAACAAAGAGCCTGGTAACAGAAATGAAGAACCTGTTGAAAGGGATTCATCTGACGGGTGATTATTCTCCTGCACTGAAAGACCAGCTGCTGAGTTATGGTGAAAAAATCACAGCACTGGTGTTGTCTGAACAGTTAAAAGAAATGGGAAGAGAGGCTGCCGTTATTCAGCCCGAAGAATTGGGATTGAAGGTGACTTCCGATCCGGGAAATGCCACTTTCCTGGCTCTTTCCCATCCGGAACTGATCGTGTCGGGCAACAAGAATAACTGGATTATTCCGGGATCATTCGGCATCAATGGCAAAGGTAAAATTGCCCGTACGGGAGCTGCTGCTGCGGACTACACAGCGGCTTTCCTCACGGCGGAACTTTCCGCAGACCGGCTGATTTTGTGGAATCTGCGGGATGGATTTTCAATTGCAGATCCCTCTGTTGTTCCGGAAGCTGAAAGACTGAAGCGTCTGACCTATGCTGAAGCCAGTGAACTTGCCTATTTTGATCATTTCTCCCTCCATCCCAGAACGGTGGAACCGCTGTCGGGAAAGCACATCCCCATCCATATCATCAACTCATCACAGGCAACTCATGACCCTGAAACAATCATCAATTCAGAAGATTACATATCGCCTGGCGTGGTGAAAAGTGTAGCCTGCACCGATGACATTTCCATACTGAAGCTGAATGGCCCCGGGGTGGGGCTGAAGCCGGGGATTCTGGCCAGGCTCACCGGCAGACTGGCGGATGCAGCTATCAACATTAAATCGGTGATTACCTCGCAGGTAAGCATCAATATCCTCCTGGACAGGAAATCAGGTCCGACTGCTGTAAAAGTAGCCGCTGAAACAGGCTTCAGCGGCGTCAGTGAGATAGAACTCCTCGGGGAAGTATCACTGATTGCCATTATCGGACACGGGATGCAGGACCATTACGGGATTTCAGCCACCCTCTTTTCCGCTGTGGCTCAGAATAAGATCAATGTGATCATCAGCGGTTCCGGTGCATCCGATCTGGTCAGCTACCTGGTGGTCAGAACCACTGACAAGGAAAAGGGTGTCAGAGCCATTTACGATGCCTTTTTAAAACCATCATCCCCCATTTTTATTTAATAAATTAAACTGTACATATCATGACAACAAAAAATTTCAAATTCGAAACGCTCCAGCTTCACGCAGGACAAAAACCCGATTCCTCAACCCATTCACGGGCTTTACCCATTTACCAGACCAGTTCGTATGTTTTCAGGGATGCGGAGCATGCAGCCAGTCTGTTTGCCCTCAAAGAACCCGGAAATATCTATACCCGCATCATGAATCCCACCACCGAAGTCTTTGAGCAACGCATAGCCGCACTGGAAGGCGGTGTGGGCGCTCTGGCTGTCGGTTCGGGCCATGCCGCCCAATTCCTGACCATTACGACCCTGCTCGGAGCGGGTGACAATTTTGTGTCCTCCCCGTATCTATATGGTGGTACGTATAACCAGTTCAAAGTCTCCTTCAGGCGGTTGGGGATCGAAGCCAGGTTTGCCTCAGATCTCACTCCCGAAGCTTTTGAAAAGCTCATCGATGGGAATACCAAAGCCATCTATCTGGAATCGATAGGCAATCCTGGATTCGTAATCCCTGATTTTGAGGCATTTTCCAAATTGGCACAGCAATTTGACCTGCCGTTCATAGTGGACAACACCTTTGGTGCCGGAGGATATCTGATCCGGCCGATAGAGTGGGGAGCCCATATTGTGTTGGAATCTGCCACCAAATGGATCGGTGGCCATGGAACCAGCATCGGTGGGGTAATCACGGATGCTGGTACCTATAACTGGGGAAACGGTAAATTTCCCGGATTTACCGAACCATCGCCGGGATACCATGGCCTGGTCTATCAGGATGTATTCAATTTTGACAGTCCACAGGGTAACATCGGATTTATTGTCAAGGCACGCGTGGAAGGACTGCGGGATTTTGGTCCTTCACTCAGCCCGTTCAACTCCTTCCTGCTGGTCCAGGGGCTTGAAACCCTGTCGCTGAGGATGGAAAGACATGTGGAGAATACCCTTGCCCTTGCCCGGTGGCTGGAAAATCAACCCGGGGTGGAAAGTGTGAATTATCCCGGACTACCGGGCAACAGCTCCTATCATAATGCCAGAAAGTATCTCTCCAAGGGTGCGGGAGGAGTGTTATCCTTTATCGTCAGGGGAGGCAAGGAAAAAGCAGAAAAGCTGGTGAATTCTCTTCAACTGGTCAGCCACCTCGCGAATGTGGGGGATGCCAAAACACTTATCATCCAGCCGGCAGCCACCACTCACTCCCAGCTTCCTGTGGAAGCCCTGATAGCTGCAGGCGTTTACCCGTCTTTGTTGCGGGTCAGCGTCGGAATTGAGCATATTGATGACATCATTGCCGATTTTGACCAGGCATTGCAGCAAATCTGAACATTACCGAAAGGTGTTGTGGGGCGGATTATTTGCCTGCGGAAAAATGACTATTTAAAAACTTTATACCTTAGAAAAAATGCCTGTTAATATTCCAG
>CAYWTT010000013.1:0-22241 GCA_964461245.1 uncultured Prolixibacteraceae bacterium
TTGGAAGTATCGATAACCGGATCAGAAATGAAACCCGGGCGGCCCTGAGCGAGCGCGGAAAAAGCCACCATGGTGGCTGTGGAGCTGATGTCACATTCACAGGCTCCGATCAGCCCTTCATTATTCAGTTCATGGAAACCCAGACAGGGATAGGCATGAATATGATTCCCATAAAATCCTCCCAGACAGTTAATGGTTATGGCATTGGCCTGGTGCTTTTCCAATACCGATTTCATTCCCAGATACATAGCTGCAGAGTTTTGTAGTTCCCTGAAAGAAACATCGGTAACTTTGACCGCATTCTTCATCCACTTTTCAGCGATGCGATCTGCTTCTTCCTTATCGGCTGACTCCCAGGCAGAATTTACTTCAGAAAAAGGAATGAATTCAAGCGGAATTTCCATCACTGGTTCTGCTGTACTGCTCTTTTCATCGCGTACAGCCAGAATTTTTGATGTTCTCAGACGTCTCCGGCATTCATCAGGAGACAAAGTTCCCAAAACGTCTGCCTTACATAACAATTTCCCGGATTCAGGAGTGGATTTCAATCTGGCATGAGTGACGGCAGCCTGAAAATCATTAACCGTACCCCCCCGGGCTGTCAGCTTAAAACACCGGACAGCCGCTACCACATCTTCCATCCGGGAAGAAGCAACAAAACCAACATTAGGCTGATTATTCCGCAAAAAAGCAGCATTGTAAACTAAAAATCCACCGCTTCCGCCAAATTCAAAATCCACATATAGTACCGGCTTGTTTGTTTTTGCCACACTCTGGACAACCTGGTTCCAACAGTTCATCTGATAAATAATATAGCCGTCAATCTGCTCGTCAATATCCTGCTTTACAATATCTTCGGCATCTTCCTTTCCTGCAGCCATAGTAGAGATGAATTCGAAAGATGGGAATTTTCTCTTCAAAATTGCATTTATATTTTCCATAACCGGATTGAAATCAAATCCGACATTGGGCCAGTCAGGTTTAGGCTGGACAGGTTCATGCAAGGAATAAACAATCCTGATTTTTAGTTTTTCAGCTTCATTATCCGGAGATAAGGATAATCCGTCAGCAAATGGAGAGATTGCCATGCAGGCTCCGCAGGCAGCGCAGGAAGAAATAAATCTTCTTCTGGTAATATTCCTGCTTTGTGGAAGATGATTATTGGTTTTCATTTTATGGATCAATTGGTTTTCGCAAATTTCAGTTTTATTACGGATTTAAGGTATGTTTTTTAGCACCAGGTGCGAATTCGGGCATTACATCTATCGGACTTTACAATGACTGGGTATATCCCTGAAAAAAAATTGCATTTCCGGCAAAAAAGCATTAAATTGTAAATGAAGCCATGCGGAATACTTTTTTACCGGTGAATGCATTCCGGCAAGCAAAACGCTTCCTGTCAGTTCAGATTCAACTGCTTATCATTTTAAAAAATTCAGGGTTCAATGGAAACGTCAGATAATATAATTGCCGTTCTGGGTGCTGGTCACGGAGGTTCAGCCATGGCCGGGCATCTGGCCATCATGGGATATCGGGTCAATCTCTTTAACCGGAGTGAAGAAAGGATCTGGGGGATAAAATCAACCGGAGGGATAGAGGTTAAAGGGGAAGTGGAAGGTTTCGGCAGGTTGAACAACTGTTCCACATCGATGAAGGAAACGATCGAAGAAGCGGAATTCATCATGGTTGTGGTCCCGGCTTTTGCCCACCGATGGATGGCAGAACAGGTCGCACCCTATCTCAGGGACGGGCAGATCATTATCCTTCATCCGGGTAGAACTTTCGGCGCTCTGGAATTCAAACAGGTGTTGAACGAACATAAGGTAACCGCTGACGCAATAGTGGCTGAAGCACAAACCTTCATTTATGCATCTCGTGTGATAGGTCCCGGTCAGGTCCGGATTTTCAAAATTAAAAACTCCGTTCCTGTGGCATCTATCCGGGCCCATCTGATCCCAAAATTATTGAAGAAATTAAAAATTATGTATCCTCAATTTGTGGCTGGTGACAATATCTTTAAAACAAGTTTTGACAATATCGGAAGTATATTTCATCCTGCCATCAGTTTATTAAATGCCGGGTGGATTGAAAATGATGAAGAATTTGACTTCTATCATGCGGGAGTTACCGCATCGGTGGCCAGAGTGCTTGAAAAGGTGGATGCAGAAAGGATTGAAGTGGCAGAGGCCCTGGGAATAAGGGCAATGTCATCACTTCAATGGCTCTACATGGCATATAACACCACAGGTACGAATCTTTACGAAGCCATTCATAAAAATCCGGGGTATCAGGGTATTAAAGCTCCGAGAACACTGAGAATGAGATACCTTGATGAGGATGTCCCGTTTAGTCTGGTTCCGATTGCCTCCGCCGGTAAAATGTTAGGGATTGATACCCCTGCCATCAATACCCTGGTCAATCTGGCTTCCATTGCAAATGAAAGGGATTACTGGGCAGAGGGCAGAACGGTGGAACGGTTGGGAATTGAGAAGATGAGTTTACGTGAACTCCGTCTGTTTGCCATTGGGGAGCAGATGAGATGACCTTTTGAAATAAAACCATTTCAGATGAGAACGATTCTTGGAGCAGCCATTGGCAATTGTGTACATGTTTATGGACTGTACCATTTTCTTAAACTGGCAGAAGCAGAAGGCTATCAGACCACCCTGCTCGGAGCAGCAGTTCCGGTATGTCAACTGGTTGACTCAATAATCCGGGAGAAACCCACCATAGTAGCAGTTAGCTACAGGCTGACTCCTGAAGTTGCAGATTCTCTTTTCAAAGAGTTAGCTGTCGCGCTCAAAAACAAAAACTTGTCGGAACAACGGCTCATTTTTGGGGGGCCTCCATCGGTCGCCAGAATTGCCTTGCAGTCAGCCCTTTTTGAAAAAGTATTTAGCGGGCAGGAATCTCCGGATGAAATCAAAGCCTATCTTTCAGGAGGCGGCGGGGAGAAAACATCAGAAGAAACCTTTGCCCACGACCTGATCGGAAGAATTAATCATAAATACCCTTATCCACTGATCCGGCATCATTTTGGCCGGCCATCACTGGAAGAAACCCTTTCCGGCATCACCCAAATTGCCCGGTCAGCCGTACTGGATGTGATCTCCATTGGCCCTGACCAAAACGCACAGGAACATTTTTTCCATCCGGAAGAGATGGATCACAGGCAGGATGGCGCTGGAGGAGTTCCTTTGCGTAAACCGGAGGATCTGGAAGCTATCTATTCCCGTTCCCGTTGTGGCAATTATCCCCTGGTACGGTGTTATGCCGGCACCCGGGACTTGCTCCGGTGGGCCAGAATAAGTGTCCAAACCATCCACAATGCCTGGGGTGCCATCCCATTGTGCTGGTATAATGAAATGGATAACCGCTCCACCCGGACACTTGAATCAGCCATAAGCGAAAATCAGGAAGTAATCGCCTGGTATGCCAAACAGGAAATACCGGTCGAAGTGAATGAAGCTCACCAGTGGAGCTTGCGGGATGCTCACGACTCCCTTGCAGTGACCATGGCTTTTCTGGCTGCTTACAACGCAAAGAAGCTGGGTGTGCGTCATTACATATCTCAGTTTATGCTAAACACACCTCCCGGAACCTCTCCGGAAATGGATATCGCCAAATTGCTTGCCAAAAAAGAGCTGATCGAAGAATTGGAAGATGAAAGCTTCTCCATGTTCCGGGAAGTCAGGGCAGGACTTGCCCATTTCTCATCAGATCCATCATTGGCTAAAGGGCAGTTGGCCGCGTCTGCAGTGGTGGGATTGAGTCTGCACCCCCACATCTACCATGTGGTTGGTTTCAGTGAGGGCGATCATGCCACACAACCCGAAGAATTGATAGAAAGCTGTCAGATTGTGCACGGCGTTTTTCACAATTGCCTCTATGGAATGCCCGACCTCACCCAAAGCAAAGCCGTAGAAAAGCGAAAGTCCGAACTGATATCTGAAGCCCGGGTGCTTTTGCAGGTAATTAAGGAATCCGGAAGGGATACCTCCGATGATCCCTGGTCTGATCCGCTGGTAATTGCCGGAGCAATCAGGGCGGGAATCCTGGATACTCCCCATTTTCAAGGCAATCCGAATCTTTGTGGAAAGATCCGGACCAGAATAATCCGGGGAGCCTGCTATGCAGTCGATGAAAACTCAGGTTCTCCAATTGGGGAAAGACAACGGAATAAACACTTCCTGCGACAACTTTCTTGATCCATCCCATGTCAGTCAACGTCGATTTATAAATATTTAAACATGGCCGGAATCGCTGGTATTGCTTCCAAAGGAAATAAAGAAAGCGTGGAGAGGATGCTCGGCAGAATCTCCCACAGGGGAAAAGCCGGAAAAGTAATCAATGAAACAGATGACCTGACCATCGGTATAATCTGGAATCAGGCAGAACAAAACAGCATCAGAAATTTCCTCCGCCAGGGAATATACAGCGATAGCGGAGATCATTTCCGGAAAGCCGAAGTCAATGTGGAAAAACAAGGTTTTAGCCTTTCCAGGGATGATTTGGGAATAGCCCCGATGTACTATGGATTGAACAAAAAGGGTGAATTCTGTTTTGCCTCTGAAGTCAAAGCGTTAAGCCCGGAAATCGCTTCGATTAATGAACTTTTACCCGGCCATTCTTTAAAAGCAGATACGCTGACTGCGAATTCCCGACCACAAAAATTGCGCCCCCTCATCCACCATCCGGACGAGATTGCCCGTGAACTCCGACGCAGACTGGATGAATCAGTTAAGGCATGCCTTTCATCCATTCCCTCGGGCTGCTGGCTTTCTGGCGGACTAGACTCGAGCATCATTTCTGCCCTGATCGGAAAACACCTGAACACTTTTCACACATTTGCCATCGGATTACAGGGAGCTCCCGACTTGGAATATGCCCATGCAGTTGCGTCCTTTATCCATTCCGATCACCACGAGATAACCGTAACCTTAAAAGAGCTGGTTGATGTGCTGCCCGAGGTAATTTATCATCTGGAATCGTTCGACAGTTTGCTCGTCAGATCGGCTGTAATCAACTTTCTGGCTGGGAAGGAAGCTTCCGGTTTCATCTCGGAAGTATTCTCAGGTGAAGTGAGTGACGAGCTCTTTGCCGGATACAACTACCTTAAAACAGTAGATGCAGATCAGCTGGATGACGAACTGATCCATTTAATCCGAAGTCTTCACCATACCGCATTGCAAAGGGTAGACCGGTGTTCCTCCGCTCATGGAATGGTGGCCCATTTGCCTTTTGCCGATCCTGAAGTATTCAACTATGCCTTACAAATCCCCGTCAGGTACAAGCTGCTCAATGGAACTGAAAAATGGATCCTGCGCAGGGCCTTCGAGGGTGAATTACCCGAAAATGTACTCCACAGACCCAAGGCAAAATTCTGGGAAGGCGGAGGAGTGGGAGAATTGCTCGGGAACTTTGCGGACGGGAAAATTACCGATGTTGAATTCCGCAAAAAGCAACTTCTCCCCAACGGATGGAGACTAAATTCAAAAGAAGAACTGCTCTATTATCTTATTTTCAAAGATTACTACAGTGAGCTTGAAAATTTATCCTGGATGGGCAGATCCGGGAAAAGCAGCCCGTAAATCAAGTATAAAACGGGGATGGAAGGGAATTACTTCCCTGAATGACAGAAAATAATCCTTCTCTTTAATGGACAATTTCAGGAATTCTCTTTTTTATCAGAAAAAAGTAGGGTTAATTTGCACCGACGCGGATATTAGATGATTTAACAAAATCAATCCGGTGCAATATCCGGTTTTAATTACTGTGATCTCCGGGCAGAGGAAGAGCCACTGCCCCAGTGGTATATTTCAATGATTCAGGTAAGATTGATGAAAGTGATAAAACCTCTGCTGCCGAAATACAAATGGGTATTTCTGCTGCTTTTTATAAGAACGTCCAATGTATACAGTCAGATATCGGATGGCAGCCTTCCGGCCAGTTTTATCTCCGTTACCAAAAGTGCGGAGTTATTGCCTTCCCACACCCTGGATTCGGTCAGGGTTGAAAAAATGACCCGGGAAGACCGTAACCAGGGCATTCCGAATCGCTACGGAGTGGTGGAGGAAATAAACATCGATATCCGGGAAAAAGGAGTGAAAACAGTAGTTGACAAGGTTTCCATCTGGCGTTATGAAATCCGTTGTCCCGATTCCCGTTCGTTGGCTGTCAGCTTCAGCGTTTTCAGGGTTCCGGATGGTGCCGCAGTATACGTATACAGTTCTGATAAAAAAGAGCTTCGCGGTGGATTTACGAGCCTGAACAACAGGGAAGGGGATCAGCTGACCCTGTCGGAGATCAGGGGTAACTCTCTCATCATCGAGTATAACGAGCCGGAGGGAGTATCATTCCCGGGGGAGCTAAAAGTGGGTTATGTGATCAAGGCATACAGCCCGCTCAAATCAGCCACATCGGGCAGGATCGGGATCAACTGTCCGGCAGGGGATGACTGGCAGGTTGAAAAACGGGCAATCTGCCTGATGACATTTTATGAATACCCGTATGCTTATTACTGCACCGGATATCTGGTCAACAACGTCAGAAAGGACCAGACTCCCTATTTTATGACGGCCAACCATTGTATCAGCACCAACAAGGTGGCTGGTACAATGGTCACCTATTTCAACTATGAAAACTCCACCTGCATGGAAGGTGATGCCTCTTTGGAGCAATCCCTTTCTGGTGCGGAACTGAAAGCCACCAACAACTACTCCGATTTCACCCTGCTGAAACTCACGGAAAATCCCCCTGCAGCCTATTCTCCTTATTTTGCAGGCTGGAACGCCAGTAAAGAAGATATTCCCACCAAAGGAACCTGTATTCACCATCCCCAGGGAAGTGCCAAATGCATAGCTACCGACACCGATGCCCCGGCATCCTTTCCCTATTACATACAGTGGGACGACAATCTCAAAACCAATCCCAACACACATTGGAAAGTAGTCTATAACTCCGGGAATGATGAAAGCGGTTCTTCCGGGAGCCCTCTTTTTGACCAGAATAAAAGAGTAATCGGACAGCTGCACGGAGGGAATGAAACCAGTTCGTATTTCGGAAAATTCTCGGTTTCATGGGATTATGGTTATCTTGCCTCAGCCCAGTTGAAAGCCTGGCTCGATCCCGATAATACCCAGACACTGAAACTGGACGGTATTGATTTTAAAAATTTGCCACAGGCGGATTTCACGGCCGATGTTTCCAGAGCATGTTTGCGAACCACGGTATTCCTTACCGATAAAAGCAAACTCTCTTCAGAATGGTTATGGAAAATTGAACCGGAAACGTATGAATTTGTCGACGGCACCGATGCTCATTCCCAAAATCCGGAAGTTAAGTTCCTGGATGAAGGCAACTATTCCGTCACACTGGTCGCAGGAAATTTGAACGGCAAAGACACGATCACTTATGAAAACCTGGTCAAAGCCCAGGCTGAGTTCAAAGTCACTTTTACAGATCTACCCAGCCAGATTACGTTATGCGGGCGCGAGCTGAAAGATTACCGGCTGGTTGCCGACGGGGGCAACAGCTATTCTTTCGGGATTTCGGAAAGTGACAAGGTAGATGTCGGTATAAATGCAAATGAGCTGAGTCTCACCCTGAAAGATGAAGTAATGAAATACGGATCGTTCGACATGGTGGCAAAGGTAACTGGCAGCCATGGCTGTTGTATTTCATCCGACAGCGTCGTATTTCATGTGGTGATACCCCCGAACGACGATATGGAGAATGCCCTGTCCCTCAGTCTGGGACGAAACAGTGGCTTTTCGAATGAATGCGCTACGATCGAATATAATGAGCCCTTCCCTCCTGCCACAGGATGCGAGGTGGAAGGAAGCTGGTGCCCTGCCCTGGAAAATGAGGTTCTGGACAATTCGGTCTGGTTTACTTTTCAGGGAACAACCTCGGGAAAGGTAACCATCGATACCCGGGGATTTGATTCCCAGATTGCCGTGTATGAGGCAGATTCATACAGCAACCTTAAATCAGGAAAATGTACTTTACTGGCAGCAGGAGATAATTCTTCGTCAGGAACCGCTGCATCACTCAGGGATGTTCCTGTGGAAACCGGTAAGACTTACTGGCTTCAGGCAGACGGGACTAACGGCGCTTACGGTGAAATGACCATCGACCTGATCAGCAATACCATTGAAGTATATCCCAATCCATCCACCGGGATTTACCATCTGACCCTGTCTGCTGTTGAGGAAGGAACCGCTGAAACTGAGATCTTTTCTCTGGAAGGGAAACGCATTTATTCCGGATCTTTTCCCCTGGATTATGAAAACAACAACCTGACTATCGATTTATCAGGCCAGTCACCAGGAATCTATTTATTCAGGGCAAGGATCAATGGATTGTCCATGAGCAGAAAACTGGTGCTCTCCCGTTAAATGAACGGAAATACGATCCGGATGAGGTTTGCTTACCTCTCTTGGGAAAACAAACCATTTATCCGCTTTGTGCAAAATACTATGGCTGATGATTCAGGCCGTTCAGCGTACTGTTCTTTCTGCCATAAAAGAAATAAATACAAAGCCCGATAACCGTCCAGACACCCAATCTCACCCAGGTGGATCCGGGAAGCGAGGTCATAAGGTACAAACAACCTACAGCGCCGGTAGAAGCAGTAAAATAAACAACCGGTGTTTTAAAGGGACGCTGCAGATCCGGTCGCCTGATCCTGAGAATGATGATACTGATGCAAACCATGGTAAAGGCCAGCAGCGTGCCTATGGAAACCAGCTCAGCGATCAGGTCGATGGGGAACAGTCCCGATATGACCGTAACGATGATACCTACCAATATGGTGGAGATATGTGGAGTCCGGTATTTTTTATGCACTCTTCCTATTACCGGAGGGAGGAGCCCGTCGTTCGACATGGTGTACAATATTCTGGGCATTCCGGTGATCAGCACAAGAATCACCGAACTCATACCGGCAATGGCTCCTATTTTGATCACTGGTCGCAACCAGAACAGCTGCTTTCCGGCTGCATCAATACCCACTGCAATCGGATCAGGAACATTGAGCAGTTTGTAGTTTACAATACCTGTAAGTACCAATGAAACAGCGATATAAAGGACAGTAACGATCAGGAGCGATCCGAGAATACCGATGGGCATATCCCGCTGAGGGTTCTTTGACTCCTGCGCCACCGTGGATATTGCATCAAAACCTACATAAGCCAAAAAAATGATACCGGCAGCCCGGAAGATACCGCTCCATCCGAATGAGCCGAAATGTCCCGTGTTTTCAGGAATAAAAGGAACATAGTTCTCAGACTTTATGAACGAAAGCCCGAACCCGATAAAAAGCAGAATGACAATAATTTTCACTATGACAATGATATTGTTGAATCTTACTGACTCCTTAATACCAAAGAAAAGCACAACGGTTATCAAAACCACGATAAATATGGAGGGGAAATTGAGAATGGACCCGGTAACAATCCACTCCCCGTGATAGGCAAATGGTGCACTGCTGAGCCGGGAAGGGATAACGATACCCCAGTCCCTGAGGAAACTCACCACATATCCCGACCATCCCACAGCGACCAACGATGCCCCGAAAATATATTCCAGCACAAGGTTCCATCCGATAAACCATGCCACAACCTCTCCGACTGTGGTATAGGCATAGGAATAGGCACTTCCGGAGATCGGTATCATGGCGGCAAACTCAGTATAACAGAGTGCCACGAACATACAAAGCACGGCAGATATCACAAAGGAAATGCTAAGGGCAGGTCCTGCATACTGGGCAGCGGCAGTCCCCGTAATTACAAAAATGCCGGTTCCCACAATGCATCCGATTCCTATAAATATCAGGTTGGATGCAGATAATGCACGTTTAAGACCATGCTCCGGGTCCGATGCGATCCGCAACATCTCCTCCAGGGATTTGGTTCTGAAAAGGTTCTTCCACATTCTTCTGCTTCGGTATTAATCGCTCTTATGATTATTCGACAAGTTCAAAAAGCTGACAATATATGCATTTTTCTGGTTGGCAAAAGTGAGAAAGTAAGTAAAATTGATCATGCTCATTACTTAATTATCAGATAATCATTTCCTGATTCTCACAATTTCCATTCCCAGTGTGTGAAAAACCGGAATCCACAGTTGCCAGCTCCTCGTTTATTTACAGTATTTTACACAAGGGCCGGTCAACCGGATAATCCTTAAAAAGGAAAAACCCTAGTAAATCTTTGGTATAATTGATGGATTTATTTCTATTTTCATGGCTTAAAAGTTATTCAGAATGGGTTTCCCTGGTAAAACAAAAAGGTTACTGATTGCCGAATTGGAAAGATTAAACCACGAATTAACGTTAAAACAAATCGACAGTAAAAGCAGAACGGTTCGCAGAAAACAGGACAACAGGATACACCAGTACCGGGAGATCCTGGCTATCAGTAAATGCAACCGGGAAATCCTGAAATCAAAAAGTGAAGAGGAGCTGCTCTCCCGCGTTTGCAAAGTGATCATTACCTCGGCCGGCTACAAACTGGCATGGATCGGATACTGCGAATATAACGATGTCAAAACGCTTCGTCCCGTTGCCTGGGCTGGAAAAGGAAGTGAGCAGATCGCAGAAATCCAGAGATCATGGTCGGAAGAATCCATTGACGGCCAAATGCCGGCAGCCATCGCCATTCGGAGTGGTAAAACAAGTGTCATACAGGATATTGCTGAGCTTGCCGGTTCTGACTTTTTCCTGGGAAATAAAAACTACGGCAGGTTCCGGTCTGGAATTTCCATCCCGCTGAAAGATGAAAATAAAAGGGTTTTCGGAACACTCCAGGTATACTCCAAGGAACCCGGGTATTTTACCCCGCTGGAGATTGAATTGCTTGAAAATCTGGCATCCGATCTGGCATTCAGTATCAATACCCAGCGGATAAAGCAATCCCGTGATTTGGCTGAGGCAAAACTGAGAAAAAGCGAAGAAGAACTCAACGAGGCCCAGAAAATCGCTGGATTAGGAAGCTGGGTATGCGATTATAAAACCCTGGAATTCCAGATGTCGGACAATATGTGCCGCCTTATGGGAGTCGACCCGGATCCAAACAGAATGACCATCAAATCCTTTATGAATCGGATCCCCCCCGAAAATCTCCCGTTGTATGAAGAATTTGAAAAACGGATTTACGACGGAAACAATGAGAAAACATGGGATTTCCGGTATGTTAAACCCAATGGGGAAAAGCTATGGTTCCGGACAAAAATAAACTACATAACCGAAAACGGATCGGTGACTAAAGTCGTTGGAACCAATATCGATATCACTTCGGAAAAAAAGAAAGAGCAGGAGCTGCTGAACAAGACCAACCGTTTGACGGCTATCATCCATGCCATCCCCGATCTGGTTTTCATTTTCGATGCGGAGGGAAAATGCAGGGAATTTAATCCCGGAAAAGGGAAAATGCTCATGGTGAACAAGAACCAGATCATCGGAGAAGATATTGATTTGGTTTTTGGAAAAGCTTCAGGGGAACATCTGCCGAATATCAGGAAAGCCATTGATACGGGAGACCTCATCACCTATGAATTTTCCACGGTGATCCATGGAATGAAAACCTTCTTTGAAGCCCGTCTGACTCCCCTGAATACCGATACCGTCCTCTTTTTGGCCAGAGATGTTACCGTTTCCAAAATGGTGAATGAGGAGGTTGAAAAATTATCCAAGGCGGTTGAACAAAGCCCGGTCAGCGTGGTTGTGACCAATACGGAAGGAACCATAGAATATGTCAATCCCTGGTTTACGAAAATCACCGGATATGAATTTGCTGAAGCCATCGGAAAGAATCCCAGAATTTTAAAATCGGACTTTCACGACCGTGATTTTTATACGGAAATGTGGAGTAAACTATTGTCCGGAGAAGAATGGAGGGGAAATATCCGGAATAAAAAGAAGAATGGAGAGCTTTACTGGGAAGCAGTCCTTATCTCTCCTTTAAAAAATGAATATGGAGAGGTAACAAATTATATCGGAATAAAGGAAGATATTACCGATAAAGTCAGTGCATTACTCGCCCTTCAGGACAGCGAGCAAAGATTGCAGGCTATTGTGGATACCTCACTGACAGGCATTTCTATCATTGACGAAGACGGTATTATACATTATTGTAATCCGGCCAGCGAAAAAATTCATGGATACAGCAGCCAGGAAATGAAGGGAACTCACATCGGTGTCATTTCCCATCCTGATGATCTTGAAGATGAAATCCGTCAGCTGAAGGAAATCATCTCCGGGGAAAAACAGTTCGTCTTCACCGAACTGAGACTGATCCATAAAATTACCCGCAAGGTCGTCTGGATCAATGTGAACGTCTCGAGATATCCTAAAATGGCTAAAGAAGACAAGAACAGCATATTGATTGTTTTCCAGGACATAACCGGGAAGAAAGAGATGGAACAACAGCTGAAGAATATGATTTACACCCGGGATAAGCTTTTCTCTATTATTGCCCATGACCTGCGGGGTCCCATCGGAAACCTGATCCCCATACTGGATATCCTCGCTGGAGAGAGTGAGTTGGATGAAGATTTCAGAAATGAGTTGTTTGAAGGAATGAGAAAGGCCACACTGAATACGTTCGACCTGCTTGAGAACCTGTTGAGCTGGGCAAAATACCAGTCCAATTCGATCAAACTCAAACCGGTATTATTCGATATCCATGAAACCATTCAGGAAATAACTGACCTTTATTCCACTTATGCCATCATGAAGTCGATCCGGATCGTGACCGAAGCTAAAGAAAGGATGTCGGTCTTTGCCGATAAGGATTCGGTTAAACTGGTCATCCGTAACCTGTTGTCAAACGCCATTAAATTTACTCCCCGGAACGGGATCATTTCGGTTAAAGCATGTAAAAACGGAGATGGGGTAACAGTGGAAGTCCGGGACAACGGCACCGGGATGACAAAAGAGATGAAAGAAAAACTCTTTGTGGCCGACTCATTCGTTTCGGCTTATGGTACGGAAAACGAAAAAGGATCGGGATTGGGGTTGATCCTTTGTAAAGAATTTATCGAGAAAAACGGGGGAAGATTGTCGGTGGAAAGTGCCCCGGGTGAAGGGAGCCGGTTTTCATTCAACCTGCCGGGGAAAGAGCACACTGGTACGGAAAAACCTGATCGTCATACTATAAACAATCAGACAGCTGAACTTTTTCCTGGCAAACACTTCCTCCTGGTGGAGGACGATTCATTCAATCAGTACTACGCAAAAAAAATGATTGCCAACTGGCAGGCTTCCGTGGAACTGGCCTCCAACGGGAAAGAAGCCCTTGAACGCCTCCGGATCAAAACTTTCGATCTCATCCTGATGGATATTGAAATGCCTGATCTTGACGGACTTTCCACCATAAAGCTCATTCGGAATGAATTACACCTGGAAACTCCCGCTATAGCCATTTCAGCAAACACCATGGATGAACAGAGAAATGAAGCCCTTCTGTCCGGATTCAATGATTATGTGGTGAAACCTGCCAGTCCGAATGAACTTAACGCAAAGATTGAAAAGCTCCTTGCCGGAAAAAAAATCACCCGAAATGAAAAACCGGTAATCATTTCCCCAGCGCCAGGGGGAACCAGGAAATTCAGCAATACCGACAAATTAAAAAGGGCCATGGGCGATGACCCTGTCCTGACCAGGGATATGATTTCCAAGTTTATTGAAGTCACCCCACCCTATTTTCATGAAATGCTTGCTGCTTACGATCAGGGTAATCTTAATTCAGTCAGGCAGTTGTCACACAAATTAAAATCAAGTATCTCCCTGTTATCGGAAGAAGAAATCTCACAAAACATCATATTGATAAACGAATATGCGGGCAAACCCGATGAAAAGGAAAAACTTGAATCCCTGATGCATTCTTTCCGGGAATGGTTCCCCGTCCTTTGCGAGGAACTGCAAAAAGAACTTGAAAAATAGCCGCTTCCCCGGACCCCCCTTTCGTTATGACCATAGCCCTGCTGACGAAAAGGGGTCTGCTTTACGGCCAGACCGGATCTCTGTCCCGGTTAACCGGTCCTTCTTTTCTTACCCGCTTTTTTCCGGATGCTGATTAAAAACAAGACCCTCAACCTGTCAGGCTACAGCTTAGTCCTTCCACCCAAATGCCGTTTCCCGGATACCGGAGAATCTGCTGCTTACTATGAAAAAAATCATCTTCTTCCCGGCAGTACGCCCGGGCAGTAAAAAATTGATAACCCCTGTCTCATAATTTTACAGCCTTCAAAAAACCAAAATTTATCTAGCTGATTTTCTGTGTCTTAAAATTTTGGCACAAAACTGGTATCAGATTGTATAAATAATATGATAAAACAATAACATTAACAATAACAATTTAAAATTTACAGATCATGAAAAAAACATTATCCATCCTCGCTTCCATTCTGGTTTTTGCCGGCGTTGCAATCGCTCAGGACAGCAAAACTGACAACCACCAGATAACCATCAGCATTCCGAACATTGCCCTTCTGGACATTGAAACCGCTGTCAATAAAAACTTCAATATGCTGGTAACTCAGGCACAGGATAATGAAGCCGGAAATCCCCTTGATTTCAGTGCAACAAATTCCGACCTGTGGTTAAATTATACATCCGTTGTATCTTCCGGTAAAACCAGGAAAATTCAGGCTCAGATCACGACCGGTTCCCTGCCGAGTGGCGTATCCTTGAGTGTTGCAGGTGCAACCGTATCAACCGGATTTGGAACACGCGGTACAGGAAGCACACAGACTTTAAAAACGGCCAGTACGGTAGACCTGATTACCGGTATCGGAAGCTGTTATACCGGAAATGGTTCCAGCAAAGGAAGTCAGTTGACTTACTCCATCAGTATGGCCAACGAAGATAATGCCCAATGGTCCGGTCTTTATACAAACGAATATCCTGTGACGGTAACTTACACCATCACCGACGAACAGTAATCCATTGACTTGGGTCAGAAGGAGGCTTTCCAGGAAGGGAGCCTCTTTTTTTGACTTGTTTTCGAACAAAATCCTATTTTTGTAAGATTACAAACCTGAAAAGAAAGCCGGTGGCAAAGAGTCGGCCGGCAAATAACCAATCAAGAGAAAACTGCTATGTCGCTGAACGTTAAAATCACGTTGTTAATTCTGACGATACTTTTAGGCCGGTTTTCAGCACTTCAGGCCGGGGTGGCGGTGACCAACGGGTTGTCGCATGAGGTAAAACTCGCTCCGGGGGAGAAATCAAGAGGGAAAATCGAACTTCAGAATTCTTCTGCAAAGGCCACCTCGGTAAAAATCTATCAAACCGATTACTGGTTTTCCTGTACCGGAGAGAGCAGGTATGATGAACCGGGGAATAATCCCCGGTCGAATGTAACCTGGATTACTACCGGAGCGACATTTCTGACCCTGCAACCCAATGAAACCAGGTCGGTCGATTTTGAGATCGCGGTACCGGCGGGCGATACCCTGAAAGGCACTTACTGGAGCGTGATCATGGTGGAAGGAATGGCCCCCCCCGACACGGCATCTGCCAGAAGAGGCTTAAACATCAGCGCCGTGACCCGGTATGCTGTGCAGATCATTACCCATATCGGGGAATCAGGGATCAGCGATCTGCAGTTCTTAAAACTGGAGCTATTGAAAAAAGAGGGTAATGCAGCCCTCCAGGTTGACATGGCCAATCCGGGAGAAAGGGCTCTGCGCCCGGCTTTGGAACTGGAACTCTTTGATTCGGCAGGCGTTTCTCTGGGAAAAATCAAAGCCGACAGAAAACGCATATACCCCGGCACCTCAAGCCGTTTCCTGCTGAATCTGCAAGGAATAAAACCGGGCAGCTATACAGGGGTCCTTGTGGCCGATTGCGATGAAGACCACATCTATGGCACCCAGGTGACGGTGGAATTGTAATTATGCATAAAATTTCCCTTCTCTTTTTATTCGTACTTTATGTATCTGCTGCATTACCTGTAAAAGCAGTAAGAACTGATTCACTGAAGATTGAACTGGTTACAAAAGATCTGTCACTGGAACCGGGTAAAATGAGCCATGTTGTTTTCAGGATAGGTAACCTTTCTTCCACCCTCATAAAGGTACAGACTGAGGCAGCATTCCCCGAAGGATTGAGGCTGGCCTTTCCCTTGCCAGTTCTGCAGCTAGATCCGGGGAAATCGGGAATATCGGTGATCAGTTTTACCGTCCCGGAACAATACCCAGCCGGGAAGCATTCCCTGGCTGTGAGCTTCCGTGAGATAACCTGGAATGAGATCATCCATGAAACGGAAGTCGGATTTACCATTCCCGAAAAAGAGAACTTCTCCTTTGAACTGCTCAATGCACCAGCTTATGTAATGGGAGGCGAAAACATCACCGCATCTTACCTGTTAAGGAACCTGGGGAACTGCCGTCAAAAATTCACCCTTGAAACCTATAACTGTGATGCAGTCACCCCATCTTCCCTGGTACTGAACCCCGGGGAATCTTTCACGGTAAGGGTGACCGCCAAAACCTCCAGGGACATCCCCTCATCCACCGTTTACGGATTCAGTGTGCAGACTTCCATTTCAGAGGAGTTAAAAAAACGGGATTTCAGATGTGTCCGGATTTATCCGTTAAAGGAAGAGAAGGCCGACCTTTACTTCCGCTACCCCGTGACCTTAACTTCCCGGTACCTGGCGCGAGGCCGCGACGGCAAGTACTTCCACGGATACCAGCTGGAGGCTAAAGGAAGTGGTTTTCTCGATGAGGAGAAAAAGCACAAACTCGAATTCATGGCACGCGGCCCCAACAATTATAACCTTTCCTTCCTTGGCTTGTATGATGAATATTATATCTCCTATACCGGCACACACTTTGAATCATTTGCCGGCAGTAAATCCTATTCCTTAACTCCACTGACCGAAATGTCCCGGTTCGGTTACGGTACGGAGCATGTATTTGTAACCCGTAATGGCTCCCGCTTCGGAGTCATGTACGTGGAACCCCGTTTTTACAAAGAGATAAAAAACGAATTGGCTGCCTATGCCAATCTTTCCATTTTTAAAGAAAACAGGGCAGGATTCTATTTTCTGGCCAAGAATTCAAACAAAGTCCCTGGCTATGCCTTTCTGGGAAGTTTCAACGCCAGTTTGAAACCCTTTAAAAGTACCATGGCTGAGCTGGAATATTCCTTGGGCCGTTCTGACGGGAAAGATGATCATGCTTTCAGGATGATACTGAACATTAATCGGAAATTCTTCAATTTACACGCAAATTACTACATCACAGGGAAAAACTATCCGGGTTATTTCCGGAATTCCACCTTTTACAGTGGCAACCTGAATGTAAATCTGACGAAATCCATCAATATGGGAATTTCAGCCCGGGAAGATTTCTCAAATGCTGCGCTGGACACCCTGTTGAGTTCGGCTCCCTATTCAAAAACGTGGATGGCAACCTTCAATTACAGAATAAACCGGAATCTCAGTTTCAGAACCTACTATTTCGACTATGAAAGAAAAGACCGGATGCCGATTAAGCAGTTTGATTACCATACCACATCCTGGAACGGTGAGTTCAATCACAACCTGAACAAATTCGGGTATCAGCTGGGAGGCGAATACGGAAAAACCTTCAACAACATGACCGGTTATGAGGCAGTGGTTCAGCAGAACAGTTACCGGATCAACCTGAATATTAGCTACAGACCCTCTTACCTGTTCAGTTTTCAGGGATTTACCAGTTACAGCAACATGAACAGTTTCATAGCTTCCGATCAGAAAGACTGGCTGTGGGGAGTTTCGGCAAACGGACAGCTGGCAAAAAACCTGAGAACCACCCTTCAGGTTCAGAACAGCTATGCCATTGAGGATTATTACCTGAACCGCAACCTGTTTCAGTTTTCGCTCGATTATACATTTCTGAAAAGACACAAAATTTCGGCCAACAGCTATTACATGCTATACCAGAATGAGCGGGGAAAACCGGATTTCACCTTTTCCGTGACCTATTCAGTGCAAATCGGGGTATCGCTGAAAAAAACAATGGAGGATGGAAGTCTGGCCGGAAAACTCGTGGATGTGAACGGTGAACCCTTGAAGGGCGTCATTTTGCTTCTGAACGGGAAAAGTTCGGTCACTGGAATTGCGGGCGAATTCAGCTTCAAAAATCTGATTCCCGGCAAATACCAGCTGATTGTGCCAAGGGACAAGCTGGGAATGGATGAGGTGCTGAACCTTCCAGTCCCCTTTGAGCTTGAAATAATGGCCAACCAGGTAAGCCGGATCAACCTTCAGATTGTGAAAGCTGCAAAGATCACGGGAAAAATTAAAATCGCGGATGCGGAACATGGCGTAACATCCACTGGTCAACCTCAGTCAGAGCTGGGGAACATCGTTCTCGACCTGAAAAACGAGCTGGAAAACATCCGCATCATTAGCAACCACGGGGGTGATTTTGAATTTCCACGGCTGAGACCGGGAAAATGGATTTTACACATCTATAAAAATAACATTGATCCGCAGTACAACCTGGAAAGGGAGTCTTATGAGTTCAACCTGGAGCCGGGTGAAAATAAAGAGGTCAGTATTGAGCTGGTGCAGAGAAGCAGAAAGATCATTTTCAAGTCATCCACCGTCCACGTTTTACCCGTTTCACCTGAGCAGGGCGCTAAAAACCGATCGAAAGAGGATTCAGGCTTTTCTCAGGTTCCGGAAAAAGAAATCTGGTATTCGGTTCAGGTAGCCTCCGTCATGGAACCAATACCTGCCGGGTATATGCCATTCAGGGGAATAGACCAACTTTTCGAGAAGGAAATCAACGGAAGGTATAAGTATTTCTCGGGCAGGTTCCCGACTGCCCGGCAGGCAAGGAAATACCGTGATTCGCTGAAGCGCAGGATACCGGATGCGTTTATTGTGGCGTTCGACAGGGAAGAACCGATGTTGTTGAAGGATGCTATAAAAAAAGAGAAACAGGGATATCTTGTTAAATAAGTAAAGCTATGGGTTATGAAAATAAAAGAGTTCTTCAGGATTCCATTGAGTAACCGCATCTGGTTACTGATCGCTTTCGGGCTTATTGGATGCCTGAATGGCAAGGGACAGCCAGGAAGACTGGTCTTTAATGTTCAGATACCGGAAATTGCACTGGTCGACGTGGAACCTTCGGCAAATAACAACCTGACCCTGAGTCTGGCAGCACCAACAGAAGCCGGATCAGGGAATTTTCAGTCTTCCTCAGAGGATAACTCCCTGTGGCTTAATTACACCTGTTCCAGAAGCCGTTCAGGCCCATACCGCAATATCTATGTGCAATCGGAGGGGATGATTCCCGAAGGAATTCAGATCAGGTTGCTGGCTTCGCCCCATTCGGCAGGGGGCGGAGGCGTATTCGGAAGCCCGTCAGGTTCCCCCCTGGTGATCAGCAATTCGCCTCAGGTTTTGATCTCCGGGATCGGCGGATGCTTTACAGGAGATGGGGTCGGATATGGACACCAGCTCCATTTCACGGTGGATATTTCCGACTATTCTGGCCTCAATCTGCCGGAAACCGTTGTCATTCAATTAACATACACCATTGCTGATTTCTGATCTTATTCTGTCCGAAATGAAAAAATTAGTATTCTTGTTGCTTCTAACCCTGGTCTGGTCCCCGGAATCGGGTGCACAGATTATTCTGGAACTGAGGGGTGTTCCGAATTTTAATACTTCAGGACTTTTTGTCACTGAGGCGGGGAACGACATCAGCAGTGTGGTATCTGAAACAACGCCGTCTACTTATATGAATATCCGTGGGATGAACCACGGGAACAAAGACTATGTCGTATATGCAAGTCTTGCCGAAATGCAGGGTTCCATTACCCTGGAAGTGAAAAGGATTAGCGACGGGGTCAAACCCAGTGGCGGAATCGCGACCGGGAATATTTCAGGGGGAACGAGCCCTGTTCAGCTTTCCACCACACCAGCCCGTTTTTTTTCAGGGAAGGGAGACAGAATGGATATCTTGCTTGGTTTTAACATGCGTAACCTTTCCGTTACCCAACCGGCCGGGAATGTTACCTTTTCCGTGATCTTTACTGCCACCGACTATTGAAACGCGCCGGTCACAGGTTAAACTCCCTGATATACCTGTAAATGGTAGGTCTGCTGATGCCCAGCTTATTTGCCACCAGGGTGGGATTGTGGTTGTATTTCTCCAGACTTTTTCTGACAACCCCCCGGATGTGCTCGTCAAGGGTCATTTCTTCACTTTCCGTTTCTTCTTTCAGACCTACCGGAGCAAAGTTGATGTGCCTTGCTTCAATTTTCCGGCCTTCACACAGGATAATGGCCAGCTCGATGACTGCCTTCAGCTCCCTTACATTGCCGGGGTAGTTGTAATTCATCAGTTTGGTAACGGCAGTTTCTGAAAATTCGACCTTTTCCTGCCTGTTTTCCCGGCAGAAACTCTCTGCAAAATGAATCGCAAGTTTCATTATATCGTTGCCTCTTTCACGCAGGGGAACCATGTGTATAGGTAATCCCATCAGCCTGAAAAAAAGATCAGCCCTGAAGTTACCTTTATTAACCTCCTCCACCAGGTTTTTGTGGGTAGCTGTGATGATACGCACGTCCAGTTTCACCGTCTGGCTGCTGCCGATCCTTCTCACTTCCTTCTCCTGCAATACCCTAAGAAACTTGGTCTGCATGGCAGTATCCATCTCTGCAATTTCGTCGAGGAATAACGTACCTTTCTGAGCATCTTCAAAAACCCCCGGTTTACGGGTATTGGCTCCTGTAAAAGCACCCTTTTCATAACCGAAAAGTTCACTTTCCACCAGATCCTTCGGAATCGCACCGATATTGATCGCTATAAAAGGATTTTTCCTCCGGTCGGAATTGTAATGTATCGATTTGGCGACCAGCTCCTTCCCCGTACCGGTTTCCCCGGTGATGGAAACCGTGATTTGGGAAGTTACCGCCTTCTCCATCAAACTGAAGGCATCACGGATGCCTTTACAATTCCCGATGAGAATATTTGAAAAATCATATTTCTTACCGACCACCTCCTTCAGCTTCTCGTTTTCCTCCCGCAAGGACTGATTTTCCCTGAACAAACGGACAGAATTCCACAGCCGGTTGCGTGTATCTTCATTCTTCACGATATAATCGAATGCTCCCACTTTCAGCAACTCTACAGCTGTGGTAATATCCTCCTGCCCGGAAATAATCAGTACAGCTACATCGGGCGAATGCTTTTTGATTTTTTCCAGCAACTCCCTGCCATTCATATCGGGCAAAGAAAAATCAACGGTAACCAGGGAAGGTCTCCTGTAAAGATTAGACAGGCATTCCCTGCCGGATGCAAATATCTCAACCTCATAATCTGGATTGAGTGAAAGGCTATGCTTCAGAAAATCAGCATACCAGATGTCGTCTTCGACGACAAAAATCTTAAACCCACTCATTTCCCGGAAATTATTAGAGTTTCTTAACCTTTATCATGTTAAAAATTCAGCATAATAAATCCGTGCTTCAAAAAGCCTGATCATTAATACGTCCGACCAAATGTAACAAAGAATTTAATACAAACCAGGTTTTAAAAGGGAACATTATGCGCTGTGAAAGAAAATTATTAAAATTACCATCTGATAGAATATATCAATTGTAAAACATAATCATTTAAATACGAGAATCATGAAATCCAAAAAACTTGCACTATTACTTTTTATTCTTTTGAGTTGCGGAATGCTGTTTGCACAGCCTGTGGAGAGACTCATCAAGATCGTGGTAGCGCCCGATCATGCCAACTGGGTGTATAAGCCGGGAGAAACCGCCCGGTTCCAGGTAACGGTCATGAAAAACAGTGAACCGGTTTCCAATGTAAAAATCAAATATGAATTCGGACCGGAAATGATGACTCCGGTCAAAAAAGACTCTGCGATCCTGAAAGACGGTCGCTTTCTGATCGACGGCGGTACCCTGAAGGAAGCCGGATTTTTGCGTTGCAAAGTTTCAGCCGTTGTCGATGAGGTACGGTACGAAAATCTGGCCACAGCTGCTTATGCGCCGGAAACGATCCAGCCAACTACTGAAATGCCGTCCGATTTCCAGCAGTTCTGGGATAAAGCCAAAGCCGAGAATGCATCGATACCAATGGATACCAGGATGACTTTGCTGCCTGACCGGTGTACCGAAAAGGTCAATGTTTATGAGATCAGCGTGCAGAATTACCGCCTCGGATCCCGCATTTACGGCATCCTGTGTGTTCCCAAAAAAACCGGAAAATACCCG
>CAYWTT010000014.1:0-21732 GCA_964461245.1 uncultured Prolixibacteraceae bacterium
AGTTCAGTTCCGGGAGTCTTCTTTCCCACTTTTAGCATAAAGCCGAAAGAATCGCAGTTCTTCAGGTCAAAACGGCCTTTTATCCGGAAACTGTCCCCGCTGATTTTTCGGATCAGGTTCTGGTTAAGACCCGGGATGAGCTTTTCATTTTTCCATTCATAGGGTTTCCCATACAATTTCTCAATCTCCCTGACAGGTTGCCTGATCAGGAACATTCCCGAGTTGATTTTTTTCAGGGAGAGTTCACAGGGGAATGTCAGTTGCCCGGCAAAAGGCATTTCAGCCCAATCTCCCTCTTTAAACCCGGCCATCTGGATCGTCCGGCCATCTTCGTCGGGGATGTTGCTGAAGGTATGTGATCCGCTGTAGGCAGTTCCGAAATCGCTTTTCATTCTGATGCTTTCAGGTTTAAATGTGCTTCCGTCGAATGAACCGATTACATAACTGCCATTTCCTTCCATAATGACCCAGTGTATGTCGTCGGGACGGTTATTTAACCGGAGTTCAAACAGATCAGGATATTCCTGAAATCCGGGAAGATGGCTGCGGAATTCCCAATTCACCAGATTATCTGAGGTGTAAAAAGAAAATCCTCTTTTGCGGTCGTCATTGTTTGGCTTACAATAGAGGGCCATCACCCATTTCCCTGAGTCTTTATGCCAGAACACCCGAGGGCTGCGTGCATAGTTATCCTTATCATACGGGATCACCGGATTGCCTGCATATTTTTGCCAGGTAGTACCCCGGTCGGTGCTGTATGCCATTCTTTGTCCGCACCCGTTACCGGTATAAAACATCACCAGGGTCTTATCCCCGCCTTTCTGAAAACCCAGCACATTGTCCCGGTCAACAACCACGCTGCCGGGCAGAGCTTCATTGCAAACCGTATCGCCGGGGGCGGCATCGGGTGACAAGGCGACCGGCAAATGGGTCCAACGGACAAGGTCCTTGCTGACGGCATGGCCCCAATGGCAGTTCCCTGCTTCATTCCCCGACGGATTATACTGATAGAAAAGATGGTATTCCCCTTCATAAAACAGCAGTCCCGCCGGATTACCCATCCAGTTTCTTTCGGGAGAGAAATGGTACTGAGGCCGGTATTTCTCATTGTAATAATCCAGCAAAGGGCCAGATGAAGTCAGAAAAAGGAGGTTAAAAACGAGTATGATATTAAACAAGATGTACTTCATGGATGTGGAAAATGATTTTTGGCTAAACTACAAAAATATCAGTATAGTTTTTTCCTTTTAACCAGATAAGCAAACAAAACATGTTTAAAATCCTGCTCAATATCGGCTTCGGCCAGATCGATCCGGTATTGTCCGCACTTAACTTTCAACTCTTCAAAGTAGTTACCCACACTTTTCACATAGTCTCCCCTGATCTCTCCCGGATTGATTTTGATAGTCTGTCCGGTTTCCAGGTCCACGAATCGATGGGGACGGTTGGAGAACCGGAGTTCTCTTTCCTGTGAATGGTGGGTCACATGAAAAAGCAGGACTTCATGTTTATTGTAACGGAGGTGTTGCAGGGCTGAAAAAAGTTCATTGGTTTTCCGGTTGTCGATCATGTCGCTGAATATGACCACCAGTGAACGTTTGTGAATATTTTCGGCAAGCTGGTGAAGCACCGCCGTGGTGTTGGTGTTTTTACGGAGCCGGGCATATCCGGGTTGGATCATTTCTGCCAGTTTGCGCATCATCACCTCCGCATGAACCGGAGAGAGCCTGGGCTGTGAATGAAATTCGATTTCGTCAGAAAAAAGAGTCAACCCGACGGCATCACGTTGCCGCCGCAAAAGGTGGATCAACGCAGCTGCGGTGTAAACCGAAAAGGACAGTTTGTTGAACACTCTTTTTTCCCCTTTTGCATAAGGGTAAAACATTGAGGAAGAGGTATCGATAACCAGTTGGCAGCGCAGATTGGTCTCCTCTTCATACTGCTTGACAAACAATTTATCCGTCCTGGCAAATAACTTCCAGTCAATGGGTCGTGTGGATTCCCCCTGATTATATAAACGGTGTTCAGCGAATTCGACGGAAAAACCATGAAACGGACTGCGGTGAAGGCCGGTGATGAATCCCTCCACCACTTCCCGGGCAATCAGTTCAAGGTTGTCGAATTCCTGTAACTGCTGAATATCGTTCAAGTTCTTCATACATAACCTGCCGGAGGATAAACCGTTTTATTAAAATTCAGATAACCGGAGGCCAGCGAGTATTTAGCGACCTACAAAAGGGAGGTCAGTTTATTGACAAGGACCTGTTTGGCGCATGCACCCACCTGTTTGTCAACGACCTTCCCGTCTTTTATGAACAAAACAGTAGGTATATTACGGATCCCGTAGGTTCCGGCAATGTCCGGATTGTTATCTACGTCTACTTTACCGATCACAGCCTTGTCTTCAAACTCTTTGGCTATTTCTTCCACAAAGGGAGCGATCATCCGGCACGGTCCGCACCAGGGAGCCCAAAAATCTAACATAGCCGGTTTATCAGATGATACGACAAGTTCTTTAAAATTCTTATCCGTAATTTCTAATGCCATAGTGTAATTTTTTAAATGGGTATGATTTATCTGATTTCCTGCAAAAATAGTCAATTGATCCGATATGCAATTTCAGGATGCTCCTCAAAAAACCGGACAAATTCATTATTCACCATTATCTTGCTGTTCCGTGAAAACAGTTCGATCATGTGCTGCGTCTCTTCATCCAGGATGCTGAATCGCAGAAAGGTGTTCCCTTTGTTCTTCTTCACCAGTTGTTCCATCTCGTGGATAATGGATTCATTGATCAGGGCCAGAGGCAGACAGATGGTAAAGTTTTTGATCTGGTTTTTCCTTACTTCCGATAAGAGTTCTATATGGCTCACCTTAAACTCAAGGGATTCCGAGCTGTATCGTTTCTGTACTTTACCTTTGACCAGAATGAAAAGACCGGGTTTGCAAAATTTACCGAATTCCACATAATCCTGTTGAAAGAAAAAGAGCTGATACGAGTCGGTATAATCCGATAAAGTCAGCTTGCTGAAAGGCTTCCCGTTTTTTGATATTCCTTCGCTTCCCTCTGTAACCATTCCTCCGAATACCATTTCACGGTCTCTGAGTTTTTCAATCTGTTCATTCAGGTCTTTCAGACCAATATCCCTGGTGCAGAAGCTTTCCATTTCGAGTTTGTAATCATCGAGCGGATGAGCAGTAAGGTATATGCCAATCAGGCTTTTCTCTTTTTCAAGGAGGATCAGTTGTGGCCACTCCTTTACCGGCGGGAGGTCAGGTTTTTTAACACTCTGGTGGTTCTCCGCACTTCCGAAAAGGGTTTGTTGAAGAGAAGCTGAATCAGATTGAATTTTGTTTCCGTAACGGATCAGTTTTTCGATAAAATTGGTGGCATCGTTTTCGTTGTCCCCCGCAAAAAACTGGCTGCGGGCCATATTCCCGAATCCATCGAAAGCCCCGGCCATGGCCAGGTTTTCCAGGTTTCGCTTGTTTACGCTCTGCAGGTTTACCCGCTCGGCAAAGTCAAAAATGTTTTTAAATTCACCTCCCTTTTGGCGGGCCGTGAGAATATCATTGACGGCACCTTCACCGACCCCTTTGATGGCAGCCATTCCGAAGCGGATCTCCCCTTTTCGGTTGACGGTGAATTTGATCATACTTTCATTCACATCAGGACCGAGCACTCTCAGATTCATTCGTTTGCACTCCTGCATGAATTTGGTGATCTCGGTGATGTGGCCCAGGTTCCTGCTTAAGTTAGCAGCCATAAATTCAGCCGGATAATGGGCTTTCAGATAACCTGTCTGGTAGGCCACATAGGCATAACATACCGAATGCGATTTATTGAAAGCATACTGGGCAAACGATTCCCAGTCCTTCCAGATTTTCTCGATTACCTCCTCTGGTTTTTTCCCTCTCTGGCCGCATTCTTCCACGAATTTCGGATTTCCCAAGCAACCGCTGATGAAGCGTTCCTTCAGTTTAAACATCAGCTCTTCATTCTTTTTACCCATGGCTTTCCGCAAGGTGTCTGATTCACCGCGGGTAAAACCGGCAAGCAACCTGGAAAGAAGCATTACCTGTTCCTGGTATACCGTAACCCCGTATGTCTCGCTCAAATAAACCTCCATCATCGGAAGGTCGTAATCCACTTCTTTCCTTCCGTTTTTCCGGGCAATATAATCAGGGATGTAATCCATCGGGCCGGGACGATAAAGGGCGTTCATGGCCACCAGGTCCTCGAATCGGTTAGGTTTGAGCTCCCGGAGGTTCTTCTTCATTCCTTCCGACTCAAACTGGAACACAGCAGTCGTTTCCCCGCGGCTGAAAAGCTCATATGTCCTGGGATCATCAAACGGTATGGAATCCACATCGAGGGTGATTCCTTTTGAATTCCGGATATTGTCGATCGTTTCCTTGATGATGGAGAGGGTTTTGAGGCCCAGGAAGTCCATTTTCAGCAAACCCAGGCTCTCCACGAAACGTCCGTCATATTGCGTAGAGGGTAGCGTGTCGTCTTTGGTGGGCATCAGGGGGATGTGTTCTGTCAGCGGATCACGGCTGATGAGAATGCCGCAGGCATGTACTCCCGATTGCCTGACCGAACCTTCCAGGATTTCGGCAAAGCGGATAGTTTTGGCTATCAGCGGATTGGCTGAATTTCGCTCCTTTTTCAGGTCAGGGCTCTCCTGGAATGCCTTCTTGAAGGTCATTTTCGGCGTGTCAGGGACCAGCTTCGTGAGCCGGTCGGCTTCAGGGAGCGGGAGTTTCAGCACCCTGGCTACATCACGGATAGCCAGTTTGGGAGCCATGGTACCGAATGTGCAGATATGCGCCACTTTGTCACTCCCATATTTTTTGATAACCCATTCAAGCACCAGCTGCCGGCCGTCATCATCAAAGTCTATATCCACATCAGGCATGGAAATACGCTCCAGGTTAAGAAACCGCTCAAAAAGCAGATTATGTTTGATCGGATCCACATTGGTAATTCCGATGCAGTATGAAACGGCAGCACCGGCTGCTGAACCCCGGCCGGGCCCGACCAACACTCCCATTTCGCGGGCCGCATTGATGTAATCCTGCGTTATCAGAAAATAACCCGGGAAACCGGTTTGCTTGATGGTATCCAGCTCAAATTCAAGCCGGGAAACCACCTCTTCCGACAGGGGATCACCATATCTTTTTTTTGCGCCCTGGTAGGTGAGATGACGAAGGTATTCGGCTTCAAATTTAACCCTGATGACCCGTTCTAATCCCCCTAGTTCGTCAAATTTCTTACGGCCGAATTCTTCTATCAGATCCTTTTCCGTGAAACGGCTGCGAAAAGCCTCTTCATCCATGAAATCGGAAGGGATCGGAAACACCGGCATGATCGGTGCGGAATCGAGTTTGTAGATTTCCACTTTATCCGCAATTTCAGTTGTGTTCAGGAGACTTTCCGGCACATCGGCAAAGAGCTCGTTCATTTCTGCCGTGGTTTTGAACCACTCCTGCTTGGTGTATCTCATCCGGTTTGGATCGTCGAGATCTTTCCCTGTGTTCAGACAGATCAGCAGGTCGTGGGCGTCCGCATCCGCCGCATCGGTAAAATGGACATCGTTGGTGGCAATCACCTTAACCCCGTGAATTTGAGCCAGTCTGAGTATCTCTTTATTTACTTTCACCTGCCGGTCGTAAACATCCTCGCGCAATTCGGGAATTTCGGAGGGATGACGCTGCAGTTCAAGGTAAAAGTCGTCGTGAAAGACCGTTTTGAACCATTCAATGGCTGACTCTGCTTCTCTGATTTTTCCTTCTCCGATCAGCGTCGGGATTTCACCGCCCAGACAGGCTGAGGAGACAATTAATCCTTCAGCGTGTTCCTTTAATAAAGCCTTATCGATACGGGGTTTGTAGTAAAATCCTTCCAGGTTGGCCAGCGAGATGAGTTTTATAAGATTGTGGTAGCCGGTCAGATTTTTTGCCAGCATGACCAGGTGGTCGCCCGACCGGTCCTCCTTTCCTGTACGCTCTTCCATGGAACGGGAGGCCACATAGGTTTCACATCCCAGGATCGGCTTGAGGCCGGCTTTGGAGCAGGCTACATGAAACTCCTTAACCCCAAACATGGTTCCGTGATCGGTAAGTGCCAGTGCGGTCATGCCATCGGCTTTTGCCTTCATCACCAGGCTGTCAATACTCGCAGCGCCGTCGAGGATGGAGTATTGGGAATGTACATGAAGATGGGTAAATGGTATCATTTACCTAAGTTTAATCTCGCGGGCAATTTTGTCCCTGATAATTTCAAATTCTTCAGGTGATAATTTCAGTTTATGGCTGAAGTGGAGCAGGTCAGCTTCACTTTGCATGGGAACCAGGTGTATGTGTGCGTGGGGAACCTCCAACCCTAATACCATCATTCCCACTTTCCTGCAGGGGATGGCTTTTTGTATTCCTTCGGCCACTTTTTTGGCAAAAGCATGCAGCTCGAGGTAATCCTCGTTGCTGAGATCGAAAATATAGTCCACTTCCTTCTTCGGAATGACCAGGGTATGTCCCTTGGCTACCGGAGCAATGTCTAGAAAAGCGAGAAATTCATCATTCTCGGCCACTTTGTATGCCGGAATCTCGCTGTTAACTATTTTGGTGAAAATGGTTGCCATTTTTTCAAATCAAATCGATATTTCAACAATCTCAAACGGAATAACACCTGCAGGTACCTTGATGTTTACAATATCGCCCACTTTCTTGCCGATCAAGCCTTGTGCAATGGGAGTGGTCACCGATATTTTGGCCTCCTTGAGATTAGCCTCGCTTTCCGGCACAATGGTGTATACCATGGTTGTATTGTTTTTTTGGTTCCTGATGGTCACCTTGTTCAGAATCTGAACCTGGGAGGTGTCGATCTTGGTTTCATCCAGGATTCGGGCATGGGCAATCTTGGTCTGCAGGTTGGCAATCTTTGCCTCCAGCAAACCCTGTGCATCCTTGGCAGCATCATATTCGGCATTCTCCGAAATATCCCCCTTCTCGATCGCTTCTCCAATCTGTTTTGAAATTCTGGGTCTCTCCACGTTCATGAGATATTCCAGTTCATCCCTTAATTTTTTTAATCCGTCTTGTGTCAGATAGGTGCCCTTGGTCATAACTGCTCCTCCAAATATTTCAATATAGTACTAAAAAAAGAGAAAGAATCCTGATGTCTCAGGACTCTTCCTGTTGGCAAAATTAATTATTTTCCTGAATTTAAAAAGAATTTTCGAAAAAATTAAATACAACAGGATCAGTCTGTTGATAAATATTTCGGATTCAAAATTTCCGACCAGACCAATGCCTTCCGCAATGAGAAATCCTCCATAAGTATTTCATGATCAGCGTTTTCTTCCGTTTCCGGTCCTCTCCGGTTGAGTATCCCTTCCACAGTTTCGTTCCGGATGCCCTCCTCTGCATCACCAGTCGCCATGCTTTTCTGGAATCGGGAAGATTCAGGAACTGTATTTCTCCTGGAGAGGTTCTCCGGCCGCTTCGCTTCATCGGGTTCAATCGCAGGAATTGCCTCCTCTCCTTCCAGGATATATTTCCAGAAATCACCACCCTTGCCTGCCGGCGGTTGCGTTCTTTTCTTTTTATTCTGGCTGACCGCAGCCACAACTGTAAGAATAAGCGTAAGCACAATTATTGTTATATCATCCATACGGAGGCAAAAAATTTCATTTTAAAATATTAATCCGCTATTTTCGTTGTTAAGGATATAAAAATACCAAAAAAAAGAACACCGGAATGTTACACTGGCGCAAGATTTTATTTTTGGGGCTGTTGGCCGGGTTGTGCGTGCTTTCATGCGACGAGGATGAGAACCGGGTCATTCCTTATGTCACCGTTTCTTTTACCATCGATCTGAGTATCGTGAACGATCTCACTGTTACAGGAAATTCCGTACTCTTCCGTGGGGCGGGATTTGGTGGTGTCATTGTATACTGTGAATATCCCGGAAGCTACTATGCATTTGATGCCGCCTGCACTCATGAAGTGAGCCAGAGCTGTATCCTGAAAAATGAAGGGCTGCTTGGAACCTGCCCCTGCTGCGGATCTCAGTTTATTCTCACAGGCAGCGCCTACCCCTCCTCCGGACCTGCCACCCATCCCCTGCAACCATACCACGTTTCGGTGGCAGGGAATAAGCTGCATATATACAACTAAATTACTCTTCCGGGATGATCGGCAGACAGCCCGGAAACAGGCCGGATTGCCCCATGGGAAAAGGGCAGATCGGACTCCGGAAGCGTACGTTCCGGAAGAAGATCAATACCTGTAATGTTCCGGTTTATAAGGTCCTTCCGGGGGAACGCCTATATACCGGGACTGCTCTTCGGTCAGGCGGGTAAGTCGAACGCCCAGTTGTTCAAGATGCAGCCTGGCAACCTCTTCGTCAAGCTTTTTCGGGAGCCGGTATACATCTGTTTCATAGTTGTTCTGCCAGAGATCCATTTGTGCGAGTGACTGGTTGGTGAAGGAGTTGCTCATCACAAAAGAAGGGTGACCGGTAGCACAACCCAGGTTTACCAACCTGCCTTCCGCAAGCAGGAATATGCAATGTCCGTCGGGATATATATATTTATCAACCTGAGGTTTGATGTTCAGTTTTTGGATTCCGGGCCATTTTTCAAGTAAAGCAACCTGGATTTCATTATCAAAATGGCCGATATTGCACACAATCGACTGATCTTTCATCCCGGAAAGATGTTCGGCAGTGATGACATCCCTGTTTCCGGTGGTAGTGACGAAAATATTACCTTCTGGAAGCGCATCTTCGATGGTTTTCACTTCAAAACCTTCCATAGCTGCCTGCAGTGCACATATCGGGTCAATTTCGGTTACAATAACCCGTGCTCCATATCCACGCATTGAGCGGGCACAGCCTTTGCCGACATCTCCATACCCGGCCACCACGACCACTTTGCCGGCAATCATCACGTCGGTAGCCCGCTTGATGCCATCAGCCAGGGATTCCCGGCAACCATAGAGGTTGTCAAACTTGGATTTGGTCACCGAATCATTCACATTGATGGCAGGGAAAAGAAGTTTACCTTCTTCTTTCATCTGGTAAAGCCGGTGCACTCCGGTAGTGGTCTCTTCCGATACCCCTTTGATTTCCCTGGCTGCATTGGTCCAGCGTCCAGGTTGTTCCCTCAGGATCCGCTTCAGAATCAGGTTGAGCTGTTTTTCGTCTTCCCCTTCGGCAGGCTGGTCCAAAACAGATGCATCTTTTTCGGCAGCCACCCCTCGGTGGACCATTAAGGTAGCATCTCCTCCGTCATCGACGATAAGGTTGGGACCTGTTCCGTTGCCGAAATCGAGCGCCCGTTCGGTACACCACCAGTATTCTTCCAGGCTCTCGCCCTTCCAGGCAAAAACCGGGATCCCTGCTTTGGCAATCGCCGCCGCAGCGTGGTCCTGGGTGGAAAAGATGTTGCAACTTGCCCAACGTACCTCTGCACCCAGTTCCGACAGGGTTTCAATCAATACGGCCGTCTGAATGGTCATATGAAGGCTTCCGGTAATTCTGGCACCTTTTAACGGTTTGGAGCTACCGTATCTTTTGCGGATGGACATTAAACCCGGCATCTCCTTTTCGGCTATGTCTATCTCTTTTCTGCCAAATTCAGCCAGGGTAATATCGGCTACTTTATAGTCTGAATGGTTAATTGTGGACATCGTTTTCAAATTTCGCGCAAAAGTACTATTTTTCTTTAATCTGAAAAAAAGGAGCTTTACGCTTCATTGTTACTTTAATCGCTGTTCCCTGAAGTATAAAAGGTTATCAATTACCCATGTCGGAAAGGAATTTGATCCGCATGAGACGGATATGCTCGGCTGTATAGTTGGCTTCTCCCAGCTCGGCCACAGCAGCTTCAACGGAATCGTCCTGTGCTTCCCTGAAATAATCAAAAATCTCCTCCTGGCTGTCTTCGTCCAGCTCTTCATTGATATAATAGTCAATGTTGATGCGGGTGCCGGCGTTTACAATGGCTTCTAACTCCGACAGCAATTCGGTAAATTCAATTCCTTTGGATTCTGCAATATCCTCGAGTGAGATCTTCCGGTCGATACTCTGGATGATATAGATTTTAATTTTTGATTTATTGGCCACTGTTCTTACCACCAGATCCTGGGGTCTTTCGATTTCGTTCTCCTCCACATATTTTTTAATCAGTGCCACAAATTCTTTTCCGTACCGCTGTGCCTTCCCCTGTCCGACACCTTGTATCTTCTGCATTTCATCCAGGGTAATCGGGTATTGAATGGACATATCGGCCAGGGAAGGATCCTGGAAAATGACAAAGGGCGGCAGGTTCAATTTTTTAGCCAGGCTTTTCCTGAGTTCTTTCAGCATATTGAAAAGTTCGGGATCTCCGCCGGAACCTCCGGTAGGAGCGCCCGTCAGGGATTCATCTTCTTCGTCTTCATAACGGTGGTTCTTAACCAGCTGGAAAGGTTTAGGATTCCGGAGAAACTCATTTCCCAAAGGGGTAATCTTCAACAATCCGTAATTTTCTATGTCCTTTGAAATCAATCCGGCTACCATTGATTGCCTGAATACGGCATTCCAGAAATGCTCGTCATGGTCATCGCCCGATCCGAAAGATTCCAGCTCATCGTGATGAAACGATTTTACTGCCGCAGTATCCTTTCCGACCAGAATGTCGGCTATATGCTCTGCCTTGTATTTTTCCTTTACTTCCAGGATCGCTTCCAGTGCGCGGGTCACCTCATCACTTGCTTCAATAATCTCTTTGGGATTCAGACAGTTGTCGCAGTTACCACAGTTGTCCGACTCATATTTCTCACCGAAATAGTGCAATAGAATTATTCTGCGGCAAATGGCTGTTTCGGCATATGAAACGGTATCCAACAGCAGTTGCCGTCCGATTTCCTGCTCGGCGACGGGCTTGCCGTGCATGAACTTGTCGAGTTTCTGAATATCCTTGTAACTGTAAAAAGTGATGCATTTGCCTTCTCCCCCGTCGCGGCCGGCCCTTCCGGTTTCCTGGTAATATCCTTCGAGGCTCTTGGGAATGTCGTAATGGATCACAAACCGCACATCGGGCTTATCGATGCCCATTCCGAAAGCGATGGTGGCCACCATCACATCCACCTCCTCCATGAGGAACTTATCCTGGTTCATTGACCGGGTTGCGGCATCCATCCCTGCATGGTAAGGGAGGACTTTAATCTCGTTGATGCGCAAGGTCTCGGCCAACTCTTCCACCTTTTTCCTGCTCAGACAGTATATGATGCCAGATTTCCCGGGATTTTCCTTGATAAAACGGATAATCTGTGATTCCGGTTTGACCTTGGGCCTCACCTCGTAATAAAGGTTAGGCCGGTTGAATGAAGCTTTGAACACTTTGGCATCGAGAATTCCCAGGTTTTTCTGAATGTCGTGCTGAACCTTGGCCGTGGCTGTCGCGGTAAGAGCAATGATGGGTGCGGGACCTATTTCCTGGACGATGGGCCGTATCCGCCGGTATTCCGGCCTGAAATCATGACCCCATTCCGATATGCAGTGTGCCTCGTCAATGGCATAAAAAGAGACTTTGATATTTTTCAGGAAATCGACATTTTCTTCTTTGGTCAGCGACTCCGGGGCCACATACAGCAATTTGGTTTTTCCGTTCATCACATCATCCTTCACCTCCTGTATGGCCGCCTTTGAAAGCGATGAGTTCAGAAAGTGCGCCACATTATCTTCAGTAGTGATCCCCCGCATGGAATCAACTTGGTTTTTCATCAATGCAATCAAAGGTGAAATAACAATGGCCGTTCCTTCCAGGATAAGAGCAGGTAACTGGTAAATCAAGGATTTCCCGCCTCCTGTGGGCATCAATACGAAAGTATGGTTCCCTTCCAACACACTTCTGATGGCTTCTTCCTGTTGTCCCTTGAACCGGTCAAAACCAAAATATTTCTGTAAATAATCCGTTAACGTTAGATCTTTTAACATGGAAACGAAATTTCGGGCAGGTAAAATCGCCCTACTGGTTACCTAAAATTACTTAAAGTTCAATAAAGCACAAACAATTGACGAAATATTTTAAAATATTTAAAGATTTCCTTTCAAAAGGTATTCTGGGGAAGTCGTTATATTTGCAAAGTTTTGGAAACAACAACATTTGTACGAATGAGTGAAATGACCGATAAAGAAAAGAGAGCTGCAGAGAAAAAGGAGAGAATGGAAAAAGTCAAAACCGGTGAAATGTCTTTCCTTGATCACCTTGAAGAATTGCGATGGCATATTATCCGCTCCTTCATTGCAGTGGTCGTGCTTGCAGTTATCGCTTTTATCAAGCAGGATTTTATCTTTAATGAAATCATTTTCAAACCGAAGATGCCCGATTTCTGGACTTACCGGATGTTTGCCAAAATAGCCCAACTGATGGGAAGGGAAAATCCTTTAATCAACCAGAGAGAGCTGGAAATCATCAATATCAAGGTGGCCGGTCAGTTCTCCATGTCGATGTGGACGGCGCTTGTGGCAGGTCTCATTGTTGCATCTCCCTATGTTTTCTGGGAATTCTGGAAATTCATCAAACCTGCACTGTATGAAAATGAAAAAAGAGCTGCCACCGGGGCGGTTTTCTATACTACCGTTCTGTTCATCCTGGGGATCTGCTTCGGCTATTTTCTGATTGTGCCGCTGTCCATCCAGTTCTTCGGCAATTATTCTATCAGTGATACGGTGACCAACCAGATCACCATCAATTCATATATCAGCATGGTGGTCAGCTGCGTATTTGCATCGGGTGTGGTCTTTCTTTTGCCTGTTTTTTCTTATTCATTGAGCAAGGTTGGACTTCTCACCCCCTCTTTCATGAAAACCTACCGAAAGCATGCCTATGTGGTTTTGATGCTGCTGGCAGCCATTATCACCCCTCCGGATGTCTTCAGCCAGATCATGGTGGCTGTTCCATTGGTTATTCTTTATGAATTCAGCATTTTTGTATCGGGAAGGGCTATCAGGCAGGCAGAGAAAAAATCGGGAGCGGGTGCCGCATCAACCCATTAATGAGTTAGATCAGCATGATTTTAAAGGCAGAGAATATTGTCAAGAAATACCGGAAACGTACGGTGGTTAACGGGGTGAGCTTTGATGTGCACCAGGGTGAGATTGTGGGATTGCTGGGTCCTAACGGTGCGGGGAAGACTACTTCGTTTTATATGATTGTAGGATTGATACAACCCTTTTCAGGGCGTATTTTTCTGGATGAAGAGGATATCACCCAGCTTCCCGTGTACCGGAGGGCACAGCTGGGTATCGGATATTTGGCACAGGAAGCCTCGGTATTCCGTAAACTCAGTGTGGAAGACAATATCCGCGGGGTTCTCGAAATGACCCGGTACACCAGGGAGTACCAATCTGAAAAACTGGAATCGTTGCTTGCTGAGTTCGGACTTCAGCACATCCGCAAAAGCAAGGGCTACCAGCTGTCGGGAGGTGAACGGCGAAGGACGGAAATCGCCCGTGCACTTGCCATTGATCCCAAGTTCATTTTACTGGATGAACCATTCGCAGGGGTTGATCCCATTGCCGTGGAAGATATCCAGCATATTGTTTCCAAACTGAAGGAGAAGAACATCGGGGTGCTGATTACCGACCACAACGTGCATGAAACGTTGTCGATTACGGACCGTTCCTATCTTCTGTTTGAGGGAAGTATCCTGAAATCGGGTACCGCATATGACCTTGCCAATGATGAAGTGGTAAGGAAGGTATACCTGGGGCAGAATTTTGAACTCAGGTAATGATCAGATTTTATTGCATTTAAAGCCGTTAAGTATCCCCTGAAATAAAAAAATTGCTACATTTGCGCCTCCATTTTGCGGACGTGGCGGAATTGGTAGACGTGCCAGACTTAGGATCTGGTGCCTTACGGCGTGGGGGTTCGAGTCCCTTCGTCCGCACCATTGGACGGCAGGTTGCTACGCGGAAAATGCCGGTTATTAATTAATTTTATTTTCAAGAGTTTACGAGATTATGAAAATTACAAAAGAGAACCAGATCAATGGTTCGGCCCTCATCAAAATTGTTATTGAGCAGAGCGATTATGAGAAGAATGTAGCTGACAAACTTCGTGAATACAGGCAAAAAGCGGCTTTGCCCGGTTTCAGGCCCGGAAAGGTGCCTGCTTCCCTGATTCAGAAAAGATTCGCCAAACCGGTTTTAGCTGAAGAGGTCAATAACCTGCTTTCCAATAGCCTTACCAACTATCTGAAAGAAGAGAAGATCTCCATCTTGGGTGATCCTCTGCCCAATCAGGAAGAGCAGAAGAAAATCGACTGGGATGCCGATACGGAATTTGAGTTTGCTTATGACATTGCCGTCTCTCCGGAAGTTAAAGTAGATCTGGCTTCGGCCGATGCATTTGATTATTACAGGATCAGGGTTGACCAGCAGATGATCGATGAAAGCGTGGAGTCGGTCAGGATGCGGTATGGCACCAATGAGGAAATTGATGCAGTGGCTGAAAACAGCAGCGTCAGGGGTGATTTTGTTCAGCTGGATGAAAACGGGCTTCCTCTTGAAAACGGACTTGCTCCCCAGGGGGTGCTGCTTGCTGTCGATCTGATGAAAGACGAAGTGGTTCGTTCAGCCTTCCTCCACAAGGTAAAGGGTGATACGGTTGTTTTTGATCCGGTGAAGACATTTGGCGATCGCCATGAAGTGGGCCACATGCTGAACATCTCCCATGAAGCGGCAGAAAACCTGGACAGTGAATTCAGTTTCACCATCACCCAAATCCTCGAGTTCAAAAAAGCAGAACTGAACGAAGATCTCTATAAAAAGATCTATGGTGCCGAGACAGAAGTCACAACCGAAGAGCAGTTCAGGGATAAACTTGCCCTTGAAATCTCTGCAGGCCTGGCTAACTCCTCAGATCAGAAATTTGCTTTCGACACCCGGGAGAGCTTGGTGAACCGCATTCACTTCGATTTGCCGGAAGAATTTCTCAAACGCTGGCTGAAGGAGATAAACAAGGAGATGAACGATGAGCAGATTGAGCAGGATTTCCCGAATTTCACCAAAGATCTCAGGTGGCAGCTCATTAAAAGCAGCATCATCCGTGATCACGATATCAAGGTCACTGAAGAGGAGATAGCCTTTTTTGCCCGGCAGGTTGCATTGTCACAGTTCCAGCAATACGGCATATACCAGGTACAGGATGAACATCTCGACAATTTTGCGAAAAAGATCCTCGAGAAGGAAGAAGACAGGGAACGTATCGTAAGGCAGATTTTTGACAACAAGGTGATCAGTATAATCAGGGAAAAGGCTGCCATTGTGGAAAAGGAAGTCTCATCCGATGAGTTCAGAGCCCTGGTGAATATTAACAGCGATCAGGAGTCCTGATCCTCCGACATTTTTTTATAACTTTGCAAGCATACCCTGCAGCCTGGGTTTCAGGATGGAGGGTATGTGTTGTTTTACATAAAAACAGGAGGATAAGATATGAACTTAAACGATGAATTCAGGAAATACGCTTTACTGCAGGCCGGAATCAGCAGCATGACCATGCACCGTTATACCTCTGCGCAGGATTATTATATTTCACCGACCATCATCGAGGAAAGGCAGCTGAATGTAGCTTCCATGGATGTATTCTCGCGTCTGATGATGGACCGGATCATATTCCTGGGGGTCCCCATCGATGATACAGTTGCCAACATCATTCAGGCTCAGTTGTTGTTCCTGGAATCGACCGATCCGAGCAAGGATATACAGGTATATTTCAATACGCCGGGAGGCTCAGTATATGCGGGGCTGGGGATCTATGACACCATGCAGTACATTTCGGCGAAAGTAGCTACCATATGCACCGGTATGGCTGCCTCCATGGGGGCCATTCTGCTTACGGCAGGGGCTAAAGGGAAAAGGTCGGCGCTGAAACATTCGCGCATCATGATTCATCAACCCATGGGCGGGGCTTCCGGACAGGCCTCTGACATTGAAATTACCGCCCGCGAAATCATGAAGATCAAAAAAGAGTTATACCAGATCATCTCACATCACACCGGAAAACCAGTGGAACAGGTCGAAATCGACGCCGACAGGGACCACTGGATGACTTCACAGGAGGCCGTGGAATATGGGATGATCGACGAAATCCTCGTCAGAAACGAGAAATAGAATGACTACTAAAATAAAAATGGATAAGTGTTCTTTTTGCGGGCGGGATAAAAAAGATGTGGATCTGCTGATTGCCGGTATCGACGGTCATATCTGTGACCGTTGTGCTGAACAGGCTTATGCCATCATTCAGGAGGAATTCAAAAAAGAGGGTACCTTCAGCCTCGATAATGTCAAATTGATGAAGCCCCGGGAAATCAAGAATTTCCTTGACCAGTACGTCATCGGGCAGGATCAGGCAAAGAAAATCCTTTCGGTGGCCGTGTACAATCACTACAAAAGGCTGGCACAGCGGGTCGAAAACGACGAAACGGAAATTGAGAAATCAAATATAATCCTGGTCGGTGAAACCGGTACGGGAAAGACCCTTCTGGCCCGCACCATTGCCCGAATGCTCCATGTACCTTTTACCATCGTGGATGCCACGGTGCTTACCGAAGCAGGTTACGTGGGGGAAGACATTGAAAGTCTTCTTACCCGTTTGCTCCAGGTGGCCGATTATAACGTGGAGGCAGCTGAGCGGGGAATCGTTTTTATAGATGAAATTGACAAAATTGCCCGGAAAGGAGACAATCCCTCCATCACCCGGGATGTTTCGGGTGAGGGTGTGCAACAGGGGTTGCTGAAACTGCTGGAGGGTTCGGTGGTGAATGTTCCGCCTCAGGGTGGACGCAAGCATCCCGAGCAGAAAATGATTGCGGTGAATACAAAAAATATTCTTTTTATCTGTGGAGGGGCTTTCGACGGAATTGAACGGAAGATCGCCCAGCGGTTGAACACCAAGGTGATTGGTTACAGCGCAGCCCGGGTGGCCGACCGTATTGAACGGGAAAACCTGTTGCAGTATATTGCTCCGCAAGATTTGAAGGCATTTGGAATGATACCGGAAATTATCGGTCGTTTGCCTGTCCTTACTTATCTCGATCCGCTCGACCGTGATACACTCCGCAAGATTCTTACGGAACCGAAAAACTCAATCATCAAACAGTATGTCAAGCTCTTCGAGCTCGATAATATTCCACTTCAGTTTGATGAGGAAGCCCTCTCCTTCATCGTGGATAAAGCCATTGAATTTAAACTGGGGGCCAGGGGACTCAGGTCTATCTGCGAAACCATCATGATGGATGCCATGTTTCATTCCCCGTCACAGGAGATCACTTCCCTCCGCATCAGCCGTGAATACGCCGAAGATAAACTGGGTCATTCCAACATTCACCGGCTGAAAGCAGGTTGAACCGGAAAAACGGAGGATCAGGGAAATTTATAAACGACCGAATTGATCATCATTCCCGCTCCGACAGAAGTAAAGATGATGATATCCCCGCTTTCAAAACGGTGATTATCGAGTTTCCCCTTGAAAATAAGATCAAACAGGGTAGGGATCGTTGCGGCGGACGAATTTCCAAGAAAACTGATCGACATGGGCATTATCCCTTCCGGAATATCTTTGATTTTATATAATCTGAAGACCCTTTCCAAAATGGCCTGGTCCATTTTCTCATTGGCCTGGTGAATCAGTACTTTTTTGACATCGGAAAGCGTAAGTCCGGCCAGCTGGAGGCTTCGTTTGACCACCTTGGGCACGTTAGTTAGGGCATATACATATACCTTATGACCCTGCATCCTGATAAACAGCTCATCTTTTTCATATTGCGAATTCAGGGAAGTTCCGGATGTCAGATAATCGGCTTCCATGGCATCTGTTTGAATGGCATGTGAAAGAATCCCGACCGGATTTTCATCTTCTGAAGCTTCCAGAATCACAGCTCCTGCCCCGTCGGCAAAAATCATGGCATCCCGGTCGTGAGGATCTGCCGAGCGGCTCGTCACATCGGTTCCGACTACCAGTCCCCTGTGGTACTGACCACTTTTGATATAGAGGTCAGCCACGATCAGGGCTTGTACCCAACCCGGGCAGCCCGCTATCACATCGTGGGCGAACATGGCCGGGTTTTTGATTCCCAGTTTTTGCTTGATCTTGGCCGCAATACAGGGAATCAGGTCAGCACGGTAATTGTCGCTCTGCATATCCCCGAAATTGTGGCCGGCTATAATGAAATCCAGACTTTCCGGATCAATGCCTGATGACTCCAACGCATCCAGTGCAGCTTTATATCCGATAACCGACGTGGATTCCTCCGGTAAACAATATCTTCTTTCATTGATATTGGTGATCTCCTGGAATTTCTCGATGATTTCCCGGTTGTCTCTCTCAAAAGGAGCCCGGGTGGCAGGGTCAAAAAACCTGAAATCATTGAAATAATCGTTTGATATCACTACCGGCGGAATATAGCTCCCTGAACCGGTGATTATGGTACGGATTTCCCTTTTCATCTCAACTCTCTATTGCTGTCATTATTTACTTAATGTATCTCTTCAGTTCAAATGTTTTCCCGTCAAACACTCCATATGAAAATGACCTGATCCATTCGCCCAACAGAATGAAACGGCTGTTTTCCCCAATTTTCATGTCGGCTAGCCTGTGGCGGTGACCGAAGACAAAATAATCTACCGGCTCATTTTTCAAAACCGATTCGGCAAATTTATATAACCCTTCCTCCTCTCCCATGAAATCGGGACCTCCGATTTTCTTGGATAACCGGCTGTTTTTTGACCAGCTGTGAGCCAGGGCGATTGCCACATTGGGATGGATCCTGGCGAACAGCCACTGCAGAATTTTGCTGGTAAAAATTTTTTTCAGCAGGAGATATCCTTTGTCTTCTGCATCCATTCCATCACCATGAGCCAGATAAAACCTCTTGCCGGCAAATGCAGTGATAAATGATTCCTTGTGCAGAATCACTCCCGTTTCGGTAGGGAGATAATCAAAAACCCAGATGTCATGATTCCCGGTAAAGAAATGGACCGGTATGCCCCGGTCGGTAATTTCTGCCATTTTCCCCAAAACCCTGGTAAAGCCCCGCGGAACCACTTTCTTATATTCAAACCAGAAATCAAAAATGTCACCCATCAGATATATCTCTGCTGCATCTTTGCTGACTGTGTCCAGCCAGCTCACAAACAACAATTCACGCTCCTTATTGTTTAGCAAAGCGGGAGAACCCAGATGTACATCTGATACAAAGTATATTTTGTTACCTTTCGTCAATATTATTTCATCTGTTTCAAGGTGAAAACAAAAGGGCGAAATTAAACCAATTCATGCGTTCATAAACAACCATGGGGCTACCGCAATAAAAGTGATAAGGTCCGGTCAATAGCAGGCCCCATCAGATTTTTGGCAATAATGGACCCCTCTCTGTCCAGAAGGTAGTTGTAGGGCACCGATTGGATGTTATAGTGCATTACCGGCTGAATGCTTCCCTCCATGTCTCCGACATTGGTCCAGACAAGCTTGTCCTTCTCAATGGCATCCAGCCATTGATTGCGGTCCTTGTCCACACTGACCTGGTAGATCTCAAAACCTTTGCTTTTATACTTGTTATAAACTTCGGCCAGCACCGGATTGACGATCCGTGAATTCTGGTCAACCGATGACCAGAAATGTACCAGCACGTACTTGCCGCGGAATGATGACAGGGCTATTTTTCTGCCTTCCGCATTAGGCAGCATAATTTCAGGACTGTTCTGTCCCATTTCCTGAATATACTTTTGCACATTTCCGGTCCTTTCTTTGGCAATAAGTTGCAGGGTATTGGCATACAGCGCTTTCACATGTTCCGATTTGGGATAAAAGGAGTTTAATGCGGAAGCGGCAATCCGGAGTGCCTGCAGGTCACGGACCACATAGTTCTGATCGTCGAATTTCTGGTAAAGTGCCAGAACACTTGCCATCGAAAACGGATGCTCCGAGACGAAAGCAGTGGAGTAATTTACCTGGTCCTGAACGATCTTGTCATAGGATGCATTCCATTCTTCCTTGCGTTTTTCTATATCAGGGCTTCCTGCAAAAAGGGTGGAAAGAGAGGATATGGAATCCAGTTTTTGCTTGGTCTCATTCAAGCGGTTATTCAACTCCTGAACAAGCAGTGATCCCGGAGATCCCTTAACCCGGTATTCCCGGCTGAAATTGATGGCATCTGCCTCTACAGATACCTTTTCAGCAGAGTCAATCAACAGGGTGATAAAATTGTTTTCCGCTAATTTCAGCAAATAAAAAGTGGGCATTCCCACATGCTGTCGGAGCGTGAATTCACCCGCGGCGCTTATTTTAGCCGAATCCACAGGCCGGACAGTCGACACCATTAATTCATCCAGGTAGATCTTCTTCCCTGCCGCATTGGTGATTTTTCCCTTTATTTCAAATTTTTCGGAACGGTTACATCCGGCCAGAAACACCACTGTGATCCAGGTGATTATTGTCAGAACTCTCTTCATTTCAGCGCCTTATTTTTGATCGGCTAAAATTAATAAATTCACTATACTGCAATTATTCCGACACGAAGATAATTATTTTATACTTTTGGCTTTAAGGAAATTTAACTGTGAAAGTATATTACGATCTGAAAAAATTCAACGCGGTCAATCCGGTAGTTACCATAGGTACGTTTGACGGTGTTCATCTGGGCCACAGGAAAATAATAGCCCGGCTAAAGGAAATTGCTTCCGAAATGCAGGGAGAATCGGTTATTTTTACCTTTTTCCCGCATCCAAGACAGGTGGTGACTCCGGAAGAGCATAACCTTCGTCTAATCAACACATTGCCCGAAAAAATCGAATTACTTCGCCAATCAGGTATAGATCATCTGATTGTTTTTCCTTTTACTTTAGAATTTTCGAAGCTTTCGTATCAGGAATTCGTAAAACAGGTACTGATCGACCAAATCCGAACATCCTGTCTGGTGGTGGGGTATGATCATAAATTTGGCCAGAACAGGAAAGGGGATTATGAATATCTGGCCAACTGTGCGGAAAAATACCATTTCAAGATTGAACGGCTCGGGGCCCTGCTGGTGGATGAGATCAATGTGAGCTCCACACGGATCAGGGAAGCTCTCGAAAATGGAAATATTCTGACTGCCAATAAATACCTGGGGTATCATTATGAATTGCATGGCAGGGTGGTTGAAGGGGAAAAAATTGGCCGGAAAATCGGGTACCCCACCGCCAATATCGAGGCTTCGGAGGTAACCAAACTCATCCCGGGTTATGGTGTGTATGCCGTTAAAATCAGGTTTGCAGGGAAGATTTACCTGGGAATGCTCAACATCGGCAGCCGTCCTACCTTTAACCAGAATGCCGATGCCCGCAGTATTGAGGTGAATATCTTCGACTTTAACGGAATTATATACAGGGAAGAGGTTACGCTCATCTTTCATGATAAGATCAGGGATGAAAGAAAGTTCCCCAACAAGGAGGCATTGATGGAGCAGCTCGGCAGGGACAGGGCCATTGCCCGGAAAATCCTCGGTGACCAGTAACCTTTTTATTTTCCGTTCAGGTTGAGACTGCAGGAAACGGGCAGGTGATCGCTGTACCGGATATTGTGAATTTTGAAATTGAAACTCTTGAAATTCTTGCTGTACAATATGTAATCTATGCGGAAAGAAGGAAGTTTGCCAATGTAAGTATGACCGATACCTTTTCCCGATTTTACAAAGGCA
>CAYWTT010000015.1:0-21103 GCA_964461245.1 uncultured Prolixibacteraceae bacterium
GCTGCAGACCATTATTATCGGAGCTGTGAACCTCTCATTCACGGTGGTGGCTATCTATACGGTCGATAAATTCGGACGTAAGCCCCTAATGATCATCGGTTCTATCGGAATGGCCATCAGCATGGTCGCCCTTGGATTCACCTTTTTCCTCGGCGGAGGCCAGCTTTCCGCGGCAGCCGGTATCACAGCCCTGATATTTATGCTAACCTATACCGCTTCTTTTGCCATGAGCTGGGGCCCTGTTTGCTGGGTCTTGCTGTCGGAAATTTTTCCCAATTCGATCCGAGGAGCCATGTCGATCGCAGTGGCTGCCCAATGGATCGCCAACTGGATCGTCTCTCTGACTTTTCCCATGCTCAATGACAACGTTTGGCTTACCCAACAGTTCAACCATGGGTTCTCTTACTGGATTTACGGGATCATGGGCGTCTTGTCTGCTCTCTTCATGTGGAAATTTGTTCCCGAAACCAAGGGAAAATCACTCGAGGAAATGGAACATCTCTGGAAAAAATAGGCTGGATAAATAGGCTGTTTCAATAAATTAACCTGGCCGGTCTGATTTTCCGGCCGGGTTAATTTATTTATCCAAGCCGGAATTCTCTTCCATGGCCGGGATACCTGCGGGCAGCAGGAGGCAGCCTTCTCCCTGAGAAGATGAAATTGAAGCCGGCGAACATTCTTTCGGATTAAATAATATCTTTGGTTTGTTTTAACTATCTAATCCCAGCTTATGAGAGATCAGCATATTAAACCCGGTTATCTCTTTTCCACCCGATACACCAATTATATTTTTATCCTGCTTTTTCTCCTGTACATGTTCGATTACATCGACAGGATGATTGTCACCTCGATGTTTGTGTTTATGGAGAGGGACTGGGGGATCACCACAGCCCAACAGGGGATGCTGGTATCGGCCGTTTACTGGTCCATAGTGATTCTTACCTTCCCGGTTTCCATTATCATTGACCGCTGGAGCAGAAGGAAGACCATAGGGATCATGGCTATAGTCTGGAGTCTGGCGACCGGTTTATGTGCCCTGACCGGCAACTTCACACAGTTGTTGATGGCCCGGATTCTGATCGGAGTGGGAGAAGCGGGTTATGCACCGGGCGGAACTGCCATGATAGCCGGTTTGTATCCTCATGAAAAACGATCTCAGATGATCGGAATCTGGAATGCTTCCATTCCCCTGGGTACAGCAATCGGAGTGGCTCTGGGAGGAGTGATCGCCTCATCCCTGGGCTGGCGGCATGCTTTCGGTCTGGTCGCCTTGCCGGGATTGATCGTTGCTGTACTTTTCTATATGATCAAGGATTATAAAACCGTGGGGATCGACCTTCCCAAATCGACCAGGGAAGAAGCCAGATCGAACAGAAAAGCCATCATTAACGAGTTTATACAGAAACCTTCCTTCCTGTTTACCACTTTTGGAATGGCTCCTGTCATGTTCGTAATCACGGGAATGATGACCTGGCTTCCCAAATACCTGCTCGAAATGGGCGGACTTAATGAAAAGCAGGCAGGATTCCGCGCCAGCCTTGTTTTTCTGCTCGCGATCGTAGGGGCTCCCCTTGGCGGAATTCTGACCGATCGCTGGCGCAAATACAGGTTCCGGGCCCGTCTGCTCTTCCCGACGGTCACCACCACCTTGTCAGCTGTTATTCTTTTCACAGCCCTCTATTTTGGAAAAGGAGTATCACAGTACCTGATCCTGTTGGTGTTCGGACTTACTGTGGCGGCGTTTGCTTCGGCTGCCGTGGCTGTGACCCAGGATGTGGTCCAGGCCGGGCTGAGAGCTGTATCCTACTCGATTGCCGTGCTGGTGCAAAACCTCCTTGGTTCGTCTGTCGCTCCTGTGGTGATAGGCATACTCATACATCGAATCGGGATAGAAAAGGCTTTACTAACTTTACCCTTCGTATTGCTGGTGGGTGCCTTCCTCTTTTACCTCGGATCCCGGCATTATGAAGCTGATTTCAATAAAGTGGCCAAAATCCAGCTCGAAGGAGAATCCTGATCCGGCTGTTTTTTAGGTTACTTGGGCTCCCAGTAACACACTTTGGGTGAAACAATCTTTCCCTGGGCCTTCAGATCTTTCATGGCTTTATCCACTTCTTTTTTGTCAAGACCTGCGGCTTCAGCAATTTCGCCAGCTTTTAAGGCTTTGCCGGCCGCTTTCATTACTTCTAAAACCTTTTCTGCACTCATTTTTGTCTGATTAATGGAATTTAATATTTGTAATAACCGGATGGTTCAGCACTGAACTTTCCGCCCTGACATCTCCTTTTTATTTTACCGGTTTTTGGATCCAGCTGTCTTCTTATTTTCCAAATCTTTCGGAGATGACTTTCCAGTCCACTACCTTCCAGAAATCCTCAATATATTTGGGACGCAGGTTTTGCTTGTCGAGATAATAGGCGTGTTCCCACACATCGCAGGTTAACAGTGGTTTTTTCCCTTCACGCAAGGGGCACCCTGCATTGGAGGTTTGTACAATTTCCAACCTGCCGCCGGAAATCTGAACCAGCCAGGCCCAACCTGAACCGAAAAGCGTGGCAGCTGCTTTATTGAATTGTTCGGTAAATGATACAACCGAACCAAAGTCTGCCTCAATGGCTGCTTTCAACTCACCTTTGGGCTCGCGGCATCCATCAGGTGAAAATTGCTCAAAATAAAAAGTGTGGTTGTATACCTGGGCACCGTTGTTGAAAATCCCCCCATCCGCTTTCACTATGATCTCTTCAAGCGTTGCATTTTCAAAGGGGGTACCCGGAATCAGACCGTTCACATTGTTGACATACGCCTGATGATGTTTCCCGTGATGAAACTCAAGCGTCCGCGCACTGATATATGGCTCAAGCGCATGGATGTCATAGGATAATGCCGGTAGTGTAAATGCCATGGTCATTTGATTTTAATTTATACTATACTTTCAAAAAAGTAAATTTAAAGGAAATTGGCCAAATTAGCAAGGAAAAACCCCGGAGCCCCTGCTCCGGGGAAAAAACCAAAAATCAACTAACCTTTATACTGACAGGATAGGTCATCCTTTTTCAGCCTTATGCAAAACCGGCCTTTGATAAAAGGATTTCTGTCATTCCCTTTTCTATTTTCCATAACAACCAGTCCTTGTAAAAGTTCATCCGGGAATTTTATACTTACTATGTTTTGAGTCTGTTAGAATTTTCTGCTCAGAGAATGCAACATTTTTTCAATCTAATCGTAAACATTCTTAAATAAGAATTGTTATAATTTATGTTATGACGGACTTTAATCATATAAGTGAATATCTGAAGCACCATCATTTGAAAGTGACCCCGCAGCGGGTGGCTGTTTTTCGGGCTATCGTTGATCTCCGGAATCATCCTTCGGCTGAGAATATAATTGCCTATATCAGAAACAACCATCCGAACATTGCAGTCGGGACCGTTTATAATACGCTGGAAACACTGGTGAATGCGGGATTGGTTACTAAAATCCAGACGGAGCGCGGGGTTATGCGCTATGATGCGGAGGTGGTGAAGCATTATCATCTGTTTTGTTCCGGGACTGGTGAGATCAGGGATTATTTCGATGAAGAGCTGCGGCTTTTACTGGTTGATCATTTCAGGAACAAAACGATTCCCGGATTTATGGTCGAAGACATCAAAGTCTATGTTAAGGGTGAATTTACAGATAATCAATCAAATAACTGTTAAAGTGAAATGTGTCTTTTAATTTATGTAATCAATTAATAATTAATTTAAAATGGAAGTTATGGAAAATCAATTAAATGTAATGCCGCGGATTGGCGACAAAGCTCCCGAATTCAAAGCAGTCACCACACAAGGTAACATCAATTTTCCTGCTGATTATGAGGGTAAATGGGTGATCCTTTTCAGCCATCCGGCTGACTTCACTCCGGTGTGTACCTCGGAGTTCATGACCTTTGCACATATGGAAGAGGAGTTCAAGGCATTGAATTGCCAGTTGGTAGGTCTTTCTGTTGACGGTCTTTACAGTCACATCGCCTGGCTGCGCACCATCCGGGAAAAAATCGAGTACCGGGGGATGAAAAATGTGGAAGTGACCTTCCCGTTAATAGAGGATATCACCATGAACGTAGCCAAAAAATATGGTATGATTATGGAAGGGGAGAGCAGCACAAAGGCTGTCCGCGCGGTTTTCTTTATTGATCCGAAGGGAGTTATCCGGACCATTATCTATTATCCCCTGAGTCTTGGTCGGAATTTTGATGAACTGAAAAGGGTACTGATGGGATTGCAGACTGCCGATGCTTTTGGGATTGCCACTCCTGCAGACTGGCGTCCGGGTGATGATGTGATTGTCCCGACGGCCGGGAGTTGCGGTACTGCTAAAGCCCGTATGGAAGGCAAAGAGGAAGGGGTGGAATGCAAAGACTGGTTCTTTTGCACGAAAAAGCTACCCAGGGAAGTGGTTATGGAAAAGATCCTTAAGAAGTAAATCAATAGGCGCCCAAGGCAGTGTGGGCGCTTTTTTTTTTGAGAGAATTTCGCAGTCTTTTGTTGATTCTCTGAGTTTTCCCCCCTAATTCAGGCACAAAAGAGATGAGGGGGACAACTTTCTCATTTCCCTCTCGATGTCAGTATGACCACTTTTCTGAAGACTTCCCGGTTCCCTTTCAGGTTGAAAAATTCCATCCGAACGATATATGGACCGTTAGGGAGTCTAACGCCTGTTTCATCTTTTCCGTTCCAGGCAACGGATCCCGAAGTTCCGGCCAGTAAGTTGCCCGGCATGGTGAATACCAGCCGGCCATTGGCGTCAAATATTCTGCAGTTAAGGATCCACCCGGGAGAGGAGGTGGTGTATCGGATGATGGCTTCATCCTGGAATCCGTCATTGTTTGGTGAAAAGGAGGTCTGGTCACAGGCAATTGCGGTTTGGCCTGACTGCTCACAAAGGAACTGGGAATTCCGGTAACCGGGAGTGGCAAATCCGGTTTCCGAAGAGGCTGAATGCCAGTTTTCAGGGAGTGATGCGGGGGATGCGGGATTCACCCTTTCCAGGGAAACCCCTTCCACATCCGCTAACATGGGGTGGTGCATTTTTTCGGAATAGGTGAATTCATCCAGTACCACCAGGGAATCGTTCAGGAGTACGACTGTTCCCCCGTCGTTGTTGAATGCTGGAAGTGACTTTACCTGCCCGATGGATGCTTTACAGGCTGCAGGGTAAAAGGGGAAAATGCCGTTCGTGTCGGAGGTGAAAGCCACATATTCACTTTGCCTTATGGTGCAGTTTGCAGACTTCAGTGAGCAGGGATTTTTCAACTGGCCTGTCCCATCCCTGGAAGCCAGTATCAATTTACCCGAGGAAACCGTTTTTAACGAGAGGTTGTAAATTTCAACGAAATCATTTCCTGCCGGCCATGGGTTAAACAGTATTTCATTGATTACCAGATCCCCTGCTTCCAGTATGGTCCAGCTTATTTCAACCGGTTTGTCGCACAGGAGGTTGCCGCACGGATCTGTAAGATGCTCCATACCCAGTGAATAGGTAAAATTGGCTTTAAATGCCCTTCCCCAGGAAATCACCACAGTATGGTCATCCGGCACTGCAATCTGGTCGGGATTTCCCCAGCCATCAGAAAGGAGATAATTCCCCTTTTCTTTCAGCCGAAGGGTATCCATCGATTCGTTGAAAGTAATTTCAGCACTCCGGGGAGAGCTGGTCAGAGCAGAAACGATACATGGTTTTATGTTGTCCCTGTTCTCTGCATTAACTGAATTGAGTTGTGCCGGAGTGCCTCCTCTTGGATCAGTAGAGGCTTTCCAGTTTTGCGGCTGGCCACAGTCACGGAACGGATCTATTCTTTCCAGGCTCCATCCTCCGTTTTTCTTATCAGTTGCACCGTACCAGGTATCCGAATAGTCGACAAGGTCGGCAGGGGAGCCGGTTGGAGGAACCAGCTCCAGGTGATTTCCGCTGTTGCGAAGGGCTGGGAAGGTGGCCAGAATCACTGTTTTGCCAAAGTTTTTCAGCTCCGGGGCTGTTCTGGAACCACATAAGATTGCATACTGATCCGGTAGAAGCAGGGAGTCGGGAAGAATTCTGACCGAAGTGCCTGCCACTATCCGCCACTCTTTTAAGTTGACGGGAGCATCGCTTCGGTTATAAATTTCGATCCATTCCGCATCGGGTAACCCGACCACGGGTGTCGGATCAGCCATTATTTCATTGATCACCACCGGACAGGACGGGATCTGTGAAAAGGTCTGAAACAGCATCGCCTGACGCAGATCACACTCCCTGTTCCCGGTGTTCAGGCCAAAGGCACTGACGGCTATCGACAGAAATATCAGTCCTTTGAATGTTAAGAAATTGAGTTTTGGGTAAATCATCTGAGGCACAATTTCTGTAATGTTGTATTTTTGTTTCGGTAGGCTTGTAAATCCATACAATTTAATAAATAATCTGGAAAAATGAAAGTAGCAATCGTAGGTGTCAGCGGAGCGGTGGGACAGGAGTTCCTGCGTGTTCTGGAAGAGCGGAAATTCCCATTGGACGAGCTGATTCTGTTTGGCTCATCCCGTAGTGCAGGAAAAGAGTATGAATTCAGGGGTAAAAAGCTGACGGTTAAAGAATTGAAGCATAACGATGATTTCAAGGGGATTGATATTGCACTTACATCTGCCGGTGCCGGGACTTCCAAAGAGTTTGCATCTACCATCACCCAATATGGTACCATAATGATCGATAATTCCAGCGCATTCCGTTATGAGGAGGATGTACCGTTGGTTGTCCCTGAGGTAAATGCTGCAGATGCCAAGGTGAGACCGCGCAACATAATTGCCAATCCCAATTGTTCCACCATCCAGATGGTGGTGGCGCTCAAGCCTATTGATGATCTATCGCCCATAACCAGGGTGCATGTGGCTACGTACCAGGCTGCCAGCGGAGCGGGAGCACAGGGGATTGCCGAACTGGAACAGCAGATCCGTCAGGTGGCCAACGGCGATGAACCAACCATCGTCAAATTTCCCTACCAGCTGGCTATGAATATCATTCCCCATATTGATGTTTTCCTGGAAAATGATTATACCAAGGAAGAAATGAAGATGAACTGGGAAACCAAGAAGATCATGCACACCCATGCCGAGGTGAGTGCAACCTGCGTGCGAATCCCTGTTGCACGTGCCCATTCCGAAGCCGTCTGGGTCGAAACTGAAAGACCCTTGACGGTTGAAGAGGTCAAAAATGCATTCGAAAAAACAGAAGGGCTTACTGTGGTGGATAAACCTGCTGAAAAAAAATACCCTATGCCACTCTTTGTCTCCGGAAAAGATGATGTCTATGTGGGACGCCTCCGCAAAGATGTGAGCAATCCAAACGGGATCACCTTCTGGTGTGTCGGCGACCAGATCAGGAAAGGTGCCGCCCTGAATGCGGTGCAGATTGCCGAATACCTTATCCGGGAAGGAGAAGTATAAAACAGCTGTATTTTCACGAGATAGATAAAAATCCGGTTTTTACCGGATTTTTTTTTGGAAAAAGGGGATGAAAACGGAATTACAATGTTATTTATTTCTAACTTTGTGTTAGAATAATATAACATTGTAATTCAAAAAAATGAAAAAACTGGTTGTTCTGATCGTAATTTTAATTCTGGTTCTGGTTGCAACCGGATTGTGGATCTTCTCAATTAATGCAGGAATGGATCTCATGGAAATTGTTTCCGGTGGTATAATTTTCCTGTTAGTGGGATTTGCCCTGATTGCAGGGTTTAAAAGGTGGAGCAGCCTGAAGAGGGGAGAGCCTGCCGAAGATGAAATGTCTAAATCGGTCATGCGGAAAACCGCCGCTCTCTCTTATTACCTGTCCATATACTGGTGGCTGGTGGTTATGTATTTCTCCGACAGGGTGAAATACGAGACACAAACAGTTATAGGTGCTGGTATTCTGGGCATGGCAGTTGTTTTTGTCGTATCCTGGGTGGTATTCAACTTCACGGGAGAACGAAATGAATAACAGGATCAGGGAATTCCGGGCGAAGTTGGACATGACGCAGGAAGATCTGGCTAAAAGGGTGAACGTAAGGAGGGAGACCATTGTCTTTTTAGAAAAGAACAGGTATAATCCATCCCTGAAGCTGGCCTTTGATATAGCCAGGGTTTTTGAAACAGCTATTGAAGAAGTGTTTTTGTTTGAGGAGAAATAAAAAATCAATCCTGGATAAATTCATCCTCATCTGGTATGTCGTACAGAAAGTCGTTGTAAGGGAATCGTTGTACGTGAATCTTTTTCACCTCTTCATACAGCAGGGATTTGAATTCTTCGGCGTGGGTTCTGAATTTGGCTGAAATAAACAGGGAAGGGGTATTGTTTTTACCCATCCATGACATCTGCCAATCGGTTAAACTCATATTTTCCCTGGTGGAGGGAGTCAGATCGTCGTCATCTTTCTGGACATAGCTGAAGGCATCGATCTTGTTAAATAGGTGGATCACTCTTTTATCGGCCACTCCGATCTCCCTCAGGGTACGGTTGACCACATCGATCTGTTCCTCGAATCCGGGGTGGGAAATATCAACCACATGGACCAGAATATCCGATTCCCTGACCTCATCGAGGGTGGATTTGAAGGATTCCACCAGGTCATGTGGAAGTTTTCGGATAAATCCGACCGTATCGGCAAGCAGGAAGGGGAGGTTTTCAATAACCACTTTTCTGACCGTGGTATCGAGGGTGGCGAAGAGCTTGTTTTCGGCAAAGACGTCCGACTTGCTCAACATGTTCATGAGGGTAGATTTACCTACATTGGTATAGCCTACCAGGGCCACGCGTACTGTCTTACCGCGGTTTTTGCGCTGGGTGGCTTTTTGCTGGTCGATTTTTTTCAGTTGTTCCTTGAGTTTCGAAATTTTATCGAGGATGATCCGGCGGTCGGTTTCAATCTGGGTTTCTCCGGGTCCCCTCATTCCGATACCCCCTCTTTGTCGTTCAAGGTGCGTCCACATACGGGTCAGCCTGGGTAAAAGATATTGGTACTGAGCCAGTTCCACCTGTGTGCGGGCATGGGCTGTCTGAGCCCTGCGGGCAAAAATATCTAGGATCAGATTGGTCCGGTCAAGGACCTTGCATTCCAATGCTTTTTCGAGGTTGCGCAGTTGGGTAGGGGTGAGTTCATCATCGAAGATCACCGTATCTGCTTCAGTAACCTTGACATATTCAGCAATTTGCTGTAATTTCCCCTGTCCGACGAATGTGACGGAATTTGGACGGTCGAGCCGCTGCAGGAATTGTTTCAGCACGATGGCTCCGGCTGTATCGGCCAGGAAAGAGAGTTCTTCAAGGTACTCTTTTGCCTGTTTTTCATCCTGTTCTTCACTGATCACTCCCACCAGGACCACCCTCTCTGAGGGAGGGGTTGTTTCAATCATTTCTGCCATATAGATAAAAAAAACTCCTGATCCGTTTCGGATCAGGAGTGCAAAAATATCTCTTTAAAAGATTATTGCAAAACGAAGCTGATAGGCACGGTGTAGGATACCCTGACCGGTTTGCCACGCTGTTTCCCGGGTTTCCACTTCGGAAGGGCATTTACCACACGCAAGGCTTCCTTGTCGAGCGACGGGTCAACCCCTCTGGCAATTTTAGCATCGGAAATACCGCCGTCTTTATCCACCACAAAAGTCACATAAACCTTACCCTGAATTCCGTTTTCCTGGGCAATCACCGGGTAGTTGATCGATTTGGCAATGTAGGCGCGTAAAGCCGCTTCACCTCCAGGGAATTCAGGCATCTCTTCCACAATAAAGAAAACCTGTGCTTCTTCGGCATCTTCCTTTTCTTCCTTGGCGGCAGACACAATGGGAGCCACATCAATCATGGTTTCATTATCAGCTTCTGAGTTAAACACGTCGAGGTTGTTATCGATCTGGGCACTGTTATCCACAATGTTCAATACTTCGACAACTGTTGGAGCGGGCGGCGGAGGGGGAGTTTTGATCTCTTCCTGCCGCGTGATCGGGATAACTTCCTCTTCTACCTGAGTGGCTGTCAGGGAACCAAGAGAAGCAATCTCTGAAGGCTTGGTCGTCCACTCAAAGGCAAGCAGACATAAGCCTAATGCGATCACCAACCCTGTAAGCAGGAACACACCTTTCTTATTCTCAAGGTCGGCTTTTACTGATTTTTTGAGTTCCATAATTTATTTTTTTTAATTTTTTTAACGCTGAAATCGATCCTTTTTCGAGGCTCTAAAGATAAAAATTATCTGAAAACAAAAATAAAAAATTCCGTCATAAAAAAGCGTCGATTCATTTTCTTTCAACTGGTGTTCTTAATAACCAGGACTGTCAGCAGAAAAATTGATCCTTTGTTTTCCAGACAGGCTTTTTCTGACTTTTTCTTTTCCATGGCTGATTGATTTTTGGATTTTTGACTGTGACCATTTACTTATCAGGTTAGCAAAAACTTTACCAAAACCTGTCAAAAAAATTCCAATTTGATAATTTATTTGCGTTTGGTGTTAATTCCCAATTTATCGTTAACTTTAGCCTTCTGCCAGAAGTTCAGCTGATTATCGGGAGATGCTCTTCAAGGATGGAATTTGGAAGTTCTTCCGGTTTATTGTAATGTTTTTTCCAGAATCATGACTAATATGCAAAAAGAAAGGAGTTTAAAATGATTTTGTTTTATATTATTGCTGCAGTGGTGTTCCTGTTTTTTGCAGGGATCCGTATCGTCCGCCCCACCCAGCGGGGTTTGATTGAAAGGCTTGGGAGATATCATCAATTTGCCAATCCGGGATTTCACTGGATCATTCCGGTCATCGACAAACTTTTTAAGGTGAACATCACGGAGCAAATGGTGGATGCAGAGCCGCAGGAGATCATCACCAACGACAACCTGAATGCCAGGGTGGATGCCCAGGTATATTTCAAGGTGAAATCGGAAGAAGAGTGCGTCAAGGGATCGATGTACAATGTCAATAACTACAGGTATCAGATCGTGAATCTTGCCCGCACCACCCTGCGTAACATCATCGGCACACTGACCCTTAAGTCGGCCAACAGCGAACGGGGCAGGATCAATGCAGATCTGTACAGAACCCTGCACCAAGAAACCCAAGGCTGGGGGATCGAGATCGTGCGCACCGAGTTGAAAGAGATTGATCCGCCGAAGGATGTGCAGGAAACCATGAATAAAGTAGTGAAAGCCGAGAATGAAAAAATTGCAGCTATTGATTTCGCCACGGCTGCCGAAACCACTGCTGATGGTCAGAAACGGGCCAAGATCAAGGAAGCGGAGGGATACAGGCAATCCAAAATCCTGGCTGCTGAAGGCGAAGCTGAAGCTATCAGGCTCGTAAATGAGGCCGCTGACAAGTATTTTATTGGTAATGCCCAGTTGCTGCGTAAGCTCCAGGCTATGGAGAAATCACTTGAACAGAATTCCAAAATTGTTATTCCCGCCGGAAGCGAACTGGTGAATGTGATCGGGGAGATGGCGGGGATATTGCCATTGACCAGGAGCAAGGATAAAGGATGATTAGCGAATGATGACCATGAAAATAGGTTTCAGTGAACCCCTTTCCCGGGGTTGGGAACGAATGAAAAAGGCACTTTTTCAGCCTTTCGATCTGAATAAATGGATGAGGCTGGGATTTACTGCCTGGCTGGCTGGTCTGACCGATTGCAGCGGAGGTGGAGGCGGTAATGGCGGTGGAGGATACCATAACGCCGATCTGGATGAGTTTTTCAGATTTCCCGGGATAGCCTGGAACTGGCTGCAAAGCCACCCCCTGTGGTTTTCCCTGATTTTGACCGGGGTGATCATGTTGTTTGTTGTCGGGATAATATTAACATGGGTGAGCTCCCGCGGGAAATTCATGTTCCTGCACAATGTGGTCCATAATAGCCATCAGGTCAGCAAACCCTGGTCCGACTACCGGAAAGAAGGAAACTCCCTGTTTTTCTGGCGGTTTTTCTTCGGAATCATTGTTGTCCTTCTCTTTACCGGGTTCTTCATATACTGCTTCATTGCAGCAAAAGCTATGTATTACGGAGATTCCCCTAACGTGGTGATCTTCTGGAAAATTGCCGGAATGGTTCTGGTTTTCCTGGCACTGATCATCATGGTAGGTTATATTTCTCTCTTCCTTAATGATTTTGTGGTGCCGGTTATGTACAAGCACCGATTGGGTATCAATGCCGCATGGTTAAAATTCCTCCCGCTTTTCGGAAAGTATTTTTATCTGTTTATCGTATATGGTTTATTCATTTTGGTGTTGTGGACAGCAGCAGTAGTGGTGATCCTTTTCATCGGACTGTTCACCTGCTGCATCGGATTGCTGTTGCTGGCCATCCCTTATATCGGTGCGGTAATCCTGCTTCCGGTCAGTTACACTTTCCGCGCCCTGAGCATCGAATTTCTGGCCCAGTTCGGAGAGGAATTCAATGTATTCCCTGTTTCCGGCGAGTTGCAGATTCAACCGGAATAAACCAAATCAGAGTCTGAAGGAAATACCGATTTTAAATTTATCATAAAAGCCCATACCGACATGTGAAACGATTCTGTCGGTAAGTTCCCAGTTGACCATGGCTCCGAAATTAAAACGAAGCAACGGTTTTTCGTTGTAATATGTTTCTTCCGTCTGGTAAATATAGGTTCTCCGACATAATCCGATTGTAGGCATAAGGGAAAGCTCCCTGATCAGTGTCGGGAATGCATATCCGGCATTGATCAGGGATTGACGCAGGCTCGTGGGATATTTGCCTACCAGCGATGCAGATCTTTCACCGTGGTTTCGGGCAAAATTGGAAGATAAATCAGCGTATATATTGCCAATTTTCAATGACATGGAAGGTCCCAGACTTGAAGCATCACCCAGGTTCTTTGAATAGAGCGAACCACCGAATCCCAACGATATACTCGGTGTGTTCATTTTTCCCCAGGAGGTACCCTGAATAATGAAAAGCAATAATAAAGCAGCTGTTTTTTTCATCCCTTATATTTTCCGCAATAGTGACAATTGGAATATTCAGTTTTACCAGACTGGTTATAATTCCAAAATCCAAAGAAAAACAACATAAATGAAAAAACAAGCATGAAAGTCCATTATATCCAACTTTTTTTCCAGAAACCGATTTTTTCTGGTTCAGACCGGCAAATGGAATCTCTCTTTTTTGTTGCACGGAACATAATAAAGCCGGGAATCCTTGATAACTTATGGTTAAGACAAAATTCCAGGGCCGTGAGGGTTTATCCTGAATCAGAAAATATAACTTACTTTTACCGCCTGAATTAGAATTACTATGTTTTTTGTTACGGTGACCGGAAATTTAATGCCACTGATACTGATTGCAAGTCTGCCGTTTGTCTTTTTTGTTCCGAAATCTCCGGATATCCAAATGGAAGCTGCCGGTCATCAGATAGAGGTTCAGCATATCGGATCAGGGGTGATTACAAACGGATCCTGCTTTGATTATGCCTCTGTACATGCCAGTGCCTTATCTCCGGAAAGCGGCAATGAAATCCCATTTTGCTGTGCTTACTGTATTTACCGTCCATCCCCGTTTGTTTTTACCGGAGTATTCACCCTGAATGATTCAGGCAATAAAGCTCCGCCTTTCGTCTGAGATTCTCGGATTCAGGATTCGGGGAATCCTGCCGGAATGGTTCATATGTTTTTTCAGTGAAGTATGTATTCCCGGTAGCCTGGTTTTTGACCGGAGTTTTAACGGACCAGCCGGGATAATTCATTTAAATCATTACGAAAATGTCAAAAAATATATTTACTCTCCTGACAGGAGCAGCATTGCTATTGAACATCCATTTTTTGTCAGGACAAAACAGCATTTCCGGTACGGTAAAATCCAACCGGGATAAGGTTCTTTCCGGAGCCAATATTGTGATCAAAAATACAAATGCAGGTGCTGCCTCCGACCAGGAAGGGAGGTATGCCATTCATGGTTTGAAGGACGGCAATTACGAAATCAGGGTCAGCTATTTCGGATTCGAAACAGTGGAAAGACCGGTGAAATTATCTGGAGAAGATGTTTCTCTTGATTTTGTACTTCAGGAAACCTCTATCGACCTGAATGCAGTGGTGGTAACCGGCACGCGGACTGAGAAAAGTCTGAAAAACACACCTGTGCTGACCCAGTCCATCAATATAAGAGAGCTTCTAAACAAGGATGCGACCGACATTACCCAGGCTCTGGAGTCTGTGGTTCCGGGGATCGAGTTTTCAAACACTGCTTCGGGAAAATCAGTTTCGCTGCAAGGGCTTGATCCGCAATATATGCTTTTCCTGGTCGACGGGGAGCGGCTGGCAGGAGATACATACGGTGACATCGATTACAGCCGTATCAACATGGCTGCCATTGAGCGGATCGAAGTGGTAAAGGGAGCGGCTTCCACCCTCTACGGATCAAACGCACTGGGGGGTGTGATAAACATCATTACCAAAACACCCTCCCGGAAACTAGATCTTTTCGCCTCTTCCCGCTTTTCAAAATTCAATACCCGGAATTACCAGCTGAGTGCCGGTTCGAAAGCAGGAAAATTTTCCACCCAGACTTCGGTTGTGTTTGATAAAACCGACGGATATGACCTGCTGGAAGGCAATTCATACCGGACACAGGAAAGAGAAGATGCGCTTGTGATCAATGAAATCCTGAAATATTCCCATTCACGTAACTTCCTGGTGGAGGCCAGATTGTCGGTACTGAACAAAAACCGGGACAACACTTCAGAAGAGTTGTATGACCGGAGAAACAGGGATCTGACTTACGGGATGAAGGCTAGTTGGTTCATTAATCCGGAAAATACTGTGACACTCAGCTGGAATTCGGATAACTATGAACTGCTGAATAAAGTTTCAGAGGATGAACAGGAGAGCGATTATGACAACCTGTATAACAATGCCCGGCTACTGGGTAATTTCAACCTGACCAAATGGAGTATTCTGACCGCCGGAGCCGAATATATTTGCGAGAAGCTGGACGCTCCACGCAACAACATAGAAGACCAATCCCATATCGATTATATTGTCTATGCCCAGGAAGACATCCGTTTGGGAGAGAAGCTGAATGTCCTCGGCGGATTCAGGGCCCATAACAATTCCCAATACGGATGGCATTATACTCCGCAGGTTTCCGCCCTGTATAAAATGGGGCACCTTGCATTACGGAGCAATTTCGGCATGGGATATAAAACCCCTTCCCTGAAAGAAAAATACATGTCGTTTCAGATTCCTGCCCCGGGACCCCCTATGTTTCTTGTCGGTTACGAAGGATTGAAACCGGAGACCTCAAAATATACTTCTCTTTCAGCCGAATATACCAGGCGGGGAGTATCATTTTCGGTTTCACTTTATAACAACGATATCGCCGATATGATCACGGAGAACCTCGATGAGTATACCGTTAAACCCGGTGGAATCATTGAATATGCTTACCGGAATTATGATCATGTAAGGTTGAAGGGAGTGGATGTACTGCTTAAGACCAAAGTGGCCAGAAACCTGTTGGTGAGTGGGACGGTAACCTTTTCTGAAAAGTATGACGAGGTGGCTGATAAAGCGTTTGACAACGTGAGGAATTTTACCGGGAAATTTAATGCAGATTACAATCTGAATACCTGTTGTTATAATTTGGACCTGAACCTGCAGTCCAATTATTACGGTGCTAAATCGATCTACTTGATGGATGAAAAAACCCATCAAACCCGGAAAGTGGATCTGGAGAGTTTTTCGTTGTGGAAGCTGACCTCTACTCATACTTTTAAGTCGAACTACTTTGTGAAAGCAGGTTTGGACAATATTTTTAACTTTAAGGATAAGTCGGGGGGGTATAACCATGGTACTCCCGGCAGGGTATTTTTCGCAGGAGTGGGTATTCATCTCTGATTTTGAGACCGTTTCTCGGTATTTTGTTTGCCGATTCAGTCAGCAGGTTCATAGAATTTTCAGGGCATCTCATCGATTTGATTAAGTAAAACCGGTGAGGATTCAGTTATTTTGTAATTTAGATAGCTGTTTGGGTGGCTGACCTTGTCATGAAAAGGAAAACGATCATATTGATCCATGCCGTTTACTGGTTTTATATCATAAACCAGTCATTGTTTCCGGTGTATGTCGGAAAACTGGAGTCTGCGGGGATGGTGGATAGCCAATATCTGAAAGATATATTCATCTCTCTTATGCTGAATGTTTTCTCATTCTATGTTGTCTATTTTATCTTCCCCAAAATTTCCGCCATTAAAAACAAGCTCCTTTTAACCGTTTCTGCGTTATTGTCCGTTTTTCTGATTACGGTGATCCGGCTGCCGGTAGAATGGGCCTTCTGGAAATATGCCGGACACATGAATGAAAAGGAATTGGCTTTGCAGTGGATCTGGGTGTGGAATAATCTCCGGCTGGTCGTGATTACAGGCATCTACGCCATCCTGATACGGTTTATGATCAATGCATTTGAAACCCAGAAACTGAAGAGTGAACTGATCAACCATAAGCAGGCAGGGGAACTGGCTTTGTTGAAATTGCAGATAAATCCCCATTTCCTGTTTAATACCCTGAATAGCATCTATTCATTGGTATACCATAAGTCAGATAAAGCCCCGGAGGCCGTCATGAAATTCTCCTCCATCATGCGATATGTATTATTTGAGATCACGGCTGACAAGGTTCCGCTGGAAAAGGAGATTGAATATCTGAGGAGCTTTATTGAATTGCAGGCTTTGCGGTTCAAACAGCCGGGATTTGTCAGCATGGAGGCCGACGGGAATGCAGAGGGAATACATATAGCACCGATGTTGCTGATCCCCTTTGTGGAGAATGCCTTTAAACATGGAAGCAAAAGCCATACTCCGGGTATCCTCATCCGCCTCCATGCAGGGAATGGGAGTGTCCGGTTTGAAATAACCAATTATATCCGGAAAACGCAACCGGTTACAGAAAAGGAATACAGCGGTCTGGGGCTATCCAACATCAGGAGAAGGCTCGAACTGATCTATCCGGATGCCCATCAACTGAATATCAGCGAAGAGAACGAACAGTTTAAAGTGATCCTTATAATCGAACAAAAAGATGAAGATAAATTGCATAGCCGTTGATGATGAACCGCTGGCCTTGGATATCCTGTCGGCTTATTGTGCCAGAATCCCTTTTATTAACCTGCTTCAGACTTTTGACAATGCTATTGATACGCTTGAGTATCTCCGGAATCAGGCAATTGATCTGATGTTTCTGGATATTCAGATGGAAGGGCTTACCGGAATTCAACTGCTGAACGCCCTTAAGAACAGGCCTTATATCATTTTAACCACGGCTTATGATAACTATGCTGTGCAGGGATTTGAACTGGATGTCACCGATTATCTTCTTAAGCCCATATCCTTCGAACGTTTTATAAAAGGGGTGAACAAGATTTATGAACGAATGCAGAAAGAGCACATGGGAATAGCTGGGGAGAAGCAGGAGGGAAGCATTCAGCCGGTTGAACCCGGACCCGGCATTTTTTTTGTGAAAACGGAAACCCGGATCGAGAAGGTAAATGCTGCTGAAATACTCTATGTGGAAGGCATGAGCGATTATTGGCGCATCGTGACGACCAGCCGCCGGATCATGACCCTGATGAATGCCCGGGGAATTGAGGAGATGTTGCATGAACCCCGGTTCTGCCGTGTACATAAGTCTTATTTCGTGGCCATCGATAAAATTGAGTATGTGGAAAGAAGACATATCAAAATAGGTTCTGAAAGAATTCCCATCAGCGACACCTATCAAAAACACTTTTTCGACCTCATTGAAAGAAAAAAGATGGGTTGAGTTCGGTGGACCGGTTATTTTATCCGGTCAAATGGCTTCCACATTCGGTAACTGATTCGCCGATTCCTTTTATTGCTTCGCAGAATTGATTTGCTTCATCCTTAGTTTGTTATATATCTTTATTCCATAAAGAAAACTGAAAAATATAATCAAAACAGGAGGATTAAGCCATGAAAAAATCAATTGTATTATGGGTACTGGTTATGTTTGCTTTTGTAATGAAAGCAGCTGGGGAATTGAACTATGTGATCGTGGAAGGTAAAACTTATTTCAGCGAGGATGTCAGGTTGGGGCCCAATAACGTGTGGATTGGCACCGAAAACGGACTGACTATGAAGGCTTCCCTGAAAAAGGTGGACGCGGTGATGGTGGATGGCAAGTTGTTGGAAAGACTGCCGGTAATTTGCTGCAAGGGAAAATCCATGGGGACTGCCTTGATGGAGTTTGTTACCCAACGGAATGACCTGAGGCTTTACAAATATCACTCAGATGATTGCAAACTGGGTTGCACCTTCATAGATAAGTCGAACGAGGAGACTATGTATTTTATCTATAGAAACGGTCAGCTTTATTTGAGAGTGGATCAGAAAAATGCAGCGAATGTCTTTGCTTTTTTCCGCATAAACTTCAACGGGAAAGGGTAAGCTCATTAAAGATTTGCTTAGGGGCACTCAAAGTTAAGGGGAACCCGGCTATGCCAGATTCCCCTTAACTCTGTATTTCATTCTATCTTCACCGGTAACTTCACCCTGAATTCACTCCCTTTACCCGGTTCACTATTCACTTCGATAGATCCCCCGTGCTTTTCCACAAACTCTCTGCAAAGTATTAATCCAAGCCCTGTTCCCGGTTCCTGGAAAGTTCCTTTTGATTTATGGGAAGCCTCAATGCTGAAAAGTGTTTCGATCTTTTCTGCCGCCATACCGGTTCCGTTGTCTTTTACGGTCAGGATGCAGTATCCGTTCTGCTCCGACAGGCTGATCCATACCTCCCCGTCAGGATAGGAAAATTTCAGGGAATTGGTCAGCAGGTTTCGCAAAACGGTCCTGATCATGTTTACATCCGCTTTCATAGTCACATCTTTAATGGAACCGGTATGAAAAGTGATGTTTTTGCGGGCTGCATGAACACTCAGGAGGATGATGCTCTCCATGACCAATGTTTTCAGATTGACCTGTTCCGGGCGGAAAGCCAGTGTTCCGGTTTGAGACCGGGCCCAGAAAAGAAGATTTTCAAGCAACTCATAAGCCTGCTGTGAAGATGCTTTGATCTGTTCCAGCGATTTCTTCAGCTTCTCCCGGTTGCTGTCCTGGATATTCATCAGAAGAAGATCTGTGAGGCCGATGATGGAGTTGAAAGGATTTCGCAGGTCATGCCCTATGATGGAGAAGAATTTGTCTTTCGAGGCGTTCAGCTCACTGAGCTCGATATTCTTCTCCATGATTTCCGTTTTCTGCTCTTCGATCTGAAGGGTTCTTTCCCTGACTTTATCCTCCAGTATCTTTCTGTCCCGTGCATGTTGCCGCTCCCGTCTGCGGAAAATGAGGTAAATGACCAGCAAAGTGACCAGGATATAACCTAAATAAGCAAGTTGGCTGCCCCACCATGGAGGACGGACGAGAATCGGGAGAGTGGCGCCCTCTTCATTCCAGACCCCGTCGTTATTGCTTCCTTTTACCCTCAGGGTGTATGTGCCGGGAGGAAGGTTGGAAAAAGCCACAAAATTCCGGTTCCCGATATCGATCCATTCATTATTGGCACCTTCCAGCCGGTACTTGTACTGATTCCTGGAGGGATGGGTGAATTCAAGGGCGGCAAATTCCACGGTAAAGGAATAGTCATTGTAGTTTAGCTCGATGCGGCTTGTTTTCACTGGATCCAGGTTTTCCCTGGCTCCCTTTTTTATTCTATAGGCAGCAGTAAATACGATTTCAGGTATATTCGGATTGCTCTTCAGTGAGTCGGGATAGAAAGCATTAAATCCGTTCATGCCGCCAAAAAACAGTTCTCCGTCACCGGCTGCAAAAGAGGCTCCCAGGTTGAATTCGGAACTCTGCAAACCCTCTGCCACAGAATAGGCATGAAAGGTGCTGCTGGCAGAATCAAAACGGCAAAGGCCGTTCCCGGTGGCAAACCAGATTTCGTGGTTTTTATCTTCCATAATGCTGTACACCAGATTGCCGGGAATTCCATGCTCCTTCGAATAATATGAGAAGGAGGCTGTTTTTTTTGAGAACCTGTTAACGTATGAACTTGTGCCGATCCATATATCGCCGTTGTGGTCCTCGCACAGGCAGGTGATATAGTTGTCGGCCAGGGTATTGGCTTCTCCTTCGGTTTTCCGGAAATGGGTGACCAGGGAGTTAACCGGGTTCAGCATGTCAAGTCCTTCGGTCGTGGCGATCCAGATCATCCCGTCCCTGTCTTCGAGTACACTGTAAACGAGATTGCTGCCAATCTGCCGGTCGGGAGGGGCTTCAGCATAAAACCGGTCGGGCTCCTGCAGCCCGGGGGCTACCCTGAAAAGACCATCCTGTGTGGCAATCCAGTAATCACCGTTTCTTCCCTGAATCATCCTGAATATCCTTAACCCCTTAAAATCGGGCATTCCCGGGTTCCGGCTGAACTCATCAGGTCGCACAAAACTGCAGTTATGCTCTAGGTAAACCAGCAATCCGTCACGAGTGCCGATCCATTTCACATGAGCCGAGTCTTCAAATATGGTATGGATATAGTCATTGGGCAGATAATTCCTGCCCTTCAGGCGAGATGAATAGTGTTCCACCTTTCCTGTTTTTCTGTCGTAAATATTGAGCCCCTGTCCCCAGTTCCCGATCCAGATCAAATCGTTCCTGTCCTTGTAAAGTGAGGCGATTACATTGCCGGCAAGGTCAACCGAATAAGGGGAGTCGCTTTTGCGGTAAAGCCTGAATTTTTGCTTTTTTAGATCGGTTTTGTTTATCCCCGATAAGGTGCCGATCCAGAGGTTTTCTGAACGGTCAACCATCAGGGAAAGGATGATATTATGATATAAACCGCTGTTTCCTGCTGAAAAGACTTCAGGAACACCCTTTGCCCCGGTATCCGGGTTCATCCGGATAAGCCCTCCTCCCTCTGTGGCTATCCAGATTTTTCCCGACCGGTCGCTGGTCAAAGCACGGATAAAGTCACTGGGAAGCGAGAAGGGATTGCGGCTGTCATGGCGGTAAGTGATGAAATGATTTTCATCCTTTGCAAATTGGTTAAGGCCACGGGTTGTGCAGATCCAGAGGTTACCGGCCTGATCCTGATACAGTGCGGTGA
>CAYWTT010000016.1:0-8716 GCA_964461245.1 uncultured Prolixibacteraceae bacterium
CTGGATATATACTCGCGCAACGGAATTTCAGGCACTGAGTTTGATATTTTATCCGCACTCACCCTGGGCAGCAGGAAAACCATGGACCACGAGGTCAAACAGGTATTTGCCGCCACCGGAGCCACACATGTCTTATCGGTATCCGGTTTACATGTGGGAATTGTCTATTTGCTCTTCAATATATTGTTCGGATTTTTGCGCACCGGTAAACGATCTCGTTATCTTTTCCTTGGCATGGCTGCACTGACCTTATGGGCATTTGCATTTATCACCGGATTTTCACCCACTGTTCAGCGGTCAGCCTTGATGTTCACCATCGTCCTGATCGGGGAGAATATCCGACGTCCTGCCAACATATACAATACGCTGGCTTCTTCTGCCTTTCTTCTATTATTGGTAAATCCTAACCTGGTCTTTGACATAGGATTTCAACTCTCTTATGCAGCGCTTTTCGGGATCGTCTATTTTCAGCCCCGTATGAAAGCACTGTTCTCATTTCACACTAAATCTGCCGGGTATATTTGGGACCTTTTTACGGTTTCAGTTGCAGCACAACTCACCACATTCCCTTTGTCCTGTTACTATTTTAATCAATTTCCCCTTTATTTCTGGCTGTCCAATTTCATTGTCATTCCTCTGTCGTTCGCTTTTATTTTTCTAGGGGTCTTGGTACTTGCTGCATCCCCTTTGCCGTTGATTTCAGGATTTCTGGCCAAAATGGCTGCCCTGCTGGTGAAATTCCTCTACTTTATGCTGCAACAGATAGAAAATTTGCCAGGAGCCCTGGTGAAAGGCTTCAATTTTCCGCTGATACTGATGGTCCTTACAGCCCTGATGATATTTTTCTTTATCCTGTTCATAGAAACCAAAAAGCCACGTTTTTTCCTGATCATTACCGGAATGACGGCGGTGTGGTTTTTTATCTCTTCCGGGATAAAAATCTTACAAAATACCCATAAGGAGATTATTGCCTACAAAAGTGACAAGCCGGTACTCCATCTTATTTCCGGGAGGAAAAATTACATTCTGGCCACAGATGAGGTTTTGAAAAATGAATTTCCGGAAGGGGAAACCAACGCAGTCATTGTTCACGAAAGGTTGCGGAAACCGGTAATTGTCCCTTTTGAAACCGATTATTCTGATCAGACACTGGTGAAGAAAGGAGATTATCTTTTGTTTGAGGGGGCTTTGATTTATATACTTAATGGTATCCAGAGGGGCAATGAAACAGATCAGGCCGACCTGATTATCACCGGATTCTCTCCTGAAAGTATATCCCCATCTAAGGCCATGATTGTAAGTTATACCAAGAACGTCCCTGTTAAATCAGGTAACCCTAAGGTTCATGTGATTGCCAGGCAGGGAGCATGGAGGTCGGCGAAACAGGCAATTAAAAAAATGGGTTTCTCTTTTTGAACTCTGTTTTTATAGTTTATTTTGTACCTTAAAGGAAATATGCAGGCCGGAAGAAGCGGGAAATGGAAAGTAACCGTAAATTTGTATAATACTAATTATCTGCAATGAAAATTGTTATTGCCGGTGCCGGAGAGGTTGGAACCCATCTGGCAAAAATGTTGAGTCATGAAAATCATGATATCATTTTGATTGACGATGATCCGGATAAGCTTTCGGTCATCAGCCGGGATGTCGATTTGATGACCATAACCGGTTCGGCACATTCGTTTGCCGAATTAAAGGAGACCGGATTGAATAAAGCTGAGTTGTTTATCGCCGTAACACCATTGGAAGAACGGAATGTACTGGCTTGTATCATGGCCTCACACCTGGGGGTGGGCAGGACCATCGCGAGAATAAACAATTCAGAGTATCTGCTGGAAAAAAACAGGGAAAAACTGAGAAACCTGGGAGTTCATGAATTGATCTATCCGGAAAGTCTCGCAGCAAAAGAGATCATCTCTTCAGTGAAATTTACAGGCACCAGGCAGCTATTTGAATTTTCGGGTGGAAAACTGATTCTGATGGGGATCAAGATCAGGGGAAACGCTCCTGTTGTCAATAAAACACTGGAAGAACTCTCTCCTATGTTGAAAGATATCGTGGCGGTCTCCATCAGCCGCGAACATGAAAATATCATTCCAAACGGGAAGGACCAGATTATGGACGGGGATATCGTCTATTTTGTAACCACCAGGGCTTCCCAGAAACATCTGTTTGATATTACGGGGAAGGAACAGTTTGCGGTAAAAAACATTATGTTCCTCGGAGGAAGCCGTATCGCTCAAAAAACCATCGAAAAACTGGGCGACCAGTACCGTATAAAAGTGATAGAGGAAAACAGGGAAAGGTGCAAATTCCTCGCTGACAGGTTCGAGAATATCCTGGTTATCAATGGGGACGGTAGGGATATGGAATTGCTCAAAACCGAAGGATTGTCGAAGATGGATGCCTTCATTGCCACTACCGGAAGTTCGGAGGTGAATATGCTATCCTGTCATCTGGCAAAATCCTATGGACTAAAAAGGACCGTGGCAGAAGTGGAGAACTTTGCCCTGATGGGTACTGCTGAAGGAATGGATATAGGTACAGTGGTAAACAAAAAGCTGATAGCAGCCAGTTATATCTACCGTTTTACCCTGAATGCGGAAATTTCGAATGTAAAATGCCTCACCTCCTCCGATGCCGAAGTTTTTGAATTTATCGTGAAATCAGGTACCAGGATTTTACAGAAACCCTTAAAAGATCTTGATTTTCCAAAGGAAGCAAAAATTGGCGGGATCATTCGGGGGGAGACTGGTTATGTTGCCTCGGGGAACATGCATATTCAGGAAGGGGATAAGGTGGTTGTATTTACTTTACCCTCGGGTATAAAAAAACTGGAAAAATATTTCAAGTAATTCTGTAAAAAAATAATATGCAATGAATTACAAGTTAATTGTAAGGTTCATTGGTCTGTTATTGCTGGTAGAGGGGAGTGCTATGCTGGTTGCCATGGTCGTCAGTCTGCTGACCGGCGGTTCCGATTTTCCTGCTCTTGTCCTCTCTGCCCTGGCATGTGGTGTAATCGGCTTGGTGGCTTTTTTCACCACCATGAAAGTTGAAAAGAGTATCTCCAAAAAACTGGGATATTTGATCGTCACGCTGGTATGGGCTGTCTTCTCCCTTTTCGGCTCATTGCCCTATCTCCTGAGCGGTACAATTCACGGCATGGCCAACGCATTTTTTGAAACCATGTCGGGATTTACCACCACCGGTGCCAGTGTGGTGGATAATATCGAATCTTTTCCTAAAGGAATCCTGTTCTGGAGGGCCATGACCCATTGGCTGGGAGGAATGGGAATTGTGGTGCTGGCCCTCTCCATCCTGCCGTCGTATGGGGGCGGACTGATGATGTATGATGCAGAATCACCCGGACCCGTGGTAGAAAGACTGAGCCCCCATATTTATCAGACGGCCCGGATTGTCTGGCTCGTTTACCTCTTTTTTACAGTTCTGGAGACTTTGTTGCTCTGTCTGGGAGGAATGTCCCTCTTCGACAGCATATGCCACTCATTTGCCACCATGGCCACTGGGGGATTCTCCACCAGGCAGGCGAGTATTGCTTACTGGTCTTCCCCTTACATCCAGTACGTTCTCACCTTTTTCATGATTATTGCCGGCACTAATTTTACCCTGCTTTATTTCGCGTTGAAAGGAAAATTCTTCAAATTGTACAGGGATGAAGAATTCAGGTATTATCTGCTGTTTATTCTTGGTTTTACCATACTGATATTCAGTGGTTTATTGATAACTACCTCGAAGCCTGCGGAGCAGGCATTCAGAAATTCCCTCTTCACTGTGGTTTCGATCATTACCACTACCGGATTTGTTTCGGTAGATTACCTGCAATGGACACCGGTGCTCTACATGCTGGTATTTGCCCTTTTCTTTTTCGGGGGCTCTGCCGGATCCACCGGTGGTGGCGTTAAAATTGTGCGGGTGGTGATGGTGCTGAAAAACAGCTATTATGAATTACGCCGGATCATTCATCCCCATGCCGTGATCCCGGTCAGGTTCAACAAGCGGGCGGTGGAAGCCAGAATTGTCAATAATGTCCTGGCATTTTTTATGTTCTACATCCTGATTTTCTTTTTCAGCAGTGTGTTATTTATGATTTTTGAGCCAGATATGATTACTTCTATGGGGGCGGTGGCCACTTGTCTGGGCAATATCGGACCGGGATTGGGAACTGTGGGGCCTGCTTTTACTTTTTCACCAGTTAATGACCTGGGTAAATGGTTTCTTTCGTTTTTAATGATGTTGGGGAGGTTAGAGCTTTTTACCGTGCTGGTTATTTTCTCTCCCTCTTTCTGGCGGGAATAAGTCAAAATTCAAGAATTCCCTTCCCCTGGCGTACAATGACCGGATTGTCTCCGGTAAAGTCAACCACCGTGGAAGGTACAATCTCACCGGTTCCGCCATCCACCACAAGATCGGTTATATCGCGGTATTTTTCATGAATAAGTTCCGGATCAATGGAATATTCAAGCATTTCATCCTCATCATGAATGGAGGTCGATACGATCGGATTTCCCAATTCCCTTACTATTTCGCACACTATGTTGTTATCCGGGATCCTGATCCCGACTGTTTTCTTTCTCCCCTTGAAGTATTTGGGCACGTTGTTGTTGGCTTCAAGAATAAAGGTAAAGGGTCCGGGCACATGTTTCCTGATAATTTTGAAAACATGATTAGAAATAGGTCGGGTATAAAGGGAAAGATGGCTCAGATCACTGCAAATGAAAGAGAAATTGGATTTATCGACGTCAATTCCCTTGATACGGGCTATTTTTTCCACTGCCCTGGAATTGGTGATATCGCAACCCATTCCGTAAACCGTATCCGTCGGATAGATGATAATCCCTCCCTCCCGCAGGCTATCGGCAATTTTCCGGATATCCCTGGGATTGGGATTTTCATTGAATAATCTGATCAACATTTCTTGCCCCTTATTTTGCCGGGCAAAATTATAATTTTAGTTTTAAAAGCTCAATTTTTATACTGTCATCATGCCCGGTCCTGAAATTATTCTTACGTCGGATGGTTCCCATACACTCTTTATGGAGGCGATGGACGAAACATATCACTCGGTAAATGGTGCCATCGCCGAATCGGAACTGGTTTACATCGGTAACGGATTCCGGTCTCTGATGGGACTCGCAGAGATCTCCATACTGGAGATTGGCTTCGGAACAGGACTAAACTGCCTTTTAACTGCACTTGAGGCGGAACGGTTAAAAATACTCACCCATTATTTCACTATTGAGAAATTTCCGCTTCCGGCTGAAACCCTCTGTCTCCTCAACTATCCTAAAATGACAGGAGAGAGGGGAAAGGAATTGTTCGGAAAGATCCACGAAGCTCCCTGGGGAGCCCGGTTTCCCGTCTCGCCATGGTTATATCTGAAAAAAGTGGAGGCAGATGTTCTGTACTTTGACTGGTCTGATATTCCCGGATTTAACCTGGTCTATTTTGATGCCTTCGCTCCCGACAAACAGCCTGAGATTTGGGATCCCGGGTTGTTTGACCAAATTTACAGCCTCCTATCCAAAGGCGGGATTTTTGTGACCTATTGTGCTAAAGGTTCAGTAAGAAGAGCACTGGTCAAGACAGGATTTTCTGTGGAAAGACTGCCGGGTCCGAAAGGGAAAAGAGAAATGTTGCGTGGATTAAAGAATTGACTAATTGTTTCAGATAAAAATGAATATCTTCGCATATCCTTTCTTATGACAGGACAGAATGTAAGAGAATATTTATTTAATCATTATAAATCAATTAATCAGTATGAGAATTAAATCGTTTCTATTACTTGCAGCTGTGGTTTCCTTTATCGCCACAAGTTGCCAAAACGGCGGATTGGGAAAAAAAGCTGACCTGAAAACCAAAGTGGATTCAACCAGTTATGCGCTGGGTGTTTTGATTGCCCAGCAAAATAAACAGAGTCTGGATAACATTCCGGGTGGTAAGGAAATCAATATTGAACTGTTGTCGGCTGCTTTCTACCAGGTTTTAAAGGGTGATTCAGCCTTGTTTACCCCTGCTAAAGCCAATGAATTGGTCTCCAATTATTTCCAGAAAGAATCTGAGAAGATTTCCCAGAAGAATCTGGAAGCCGGAAATGCTTATCTTGAAAAAAACAAAGCGCGTGAAGGCGTAAAGACCACTGCTTCTGGATTGCAGTATGAAATTCTCAAGGAGGGTACAGGTCCAAAACCGGTGGCCGAAGATATGGTGAAAGTCCATTATCATGGTACCACCATCGACGGCAAAGTGTTCGACAGTTCAGTCGACCGTGGCGAACCGGCCCAGTTCCCTGTTGGCGGTGTCATTCCCGGTTGGGTGGAAGCCCTTCAGATGATGCCGGTGGGTTCAAAATGGAAAATCTATCTTCCTGCCAACCTTGCATATGGTGAAAGAGGAGCCGGACAGGATATCCAGCCCAACAGCGTGTTGATTTTCGAGGTGGAATTACTCGAGATCCTTCCGAAAAGCGCTCCTGAAGGCAAAAAGTAACATCGGTTTTCAGATTGTTTTATCTCTTCTGCAAAGGCGCTAAGTTTGTTAAGCATGGGTTGAAAAATGGCTGATGCTTTGCCTGCTTGGCGCCTTTGCTTCTTGTTCAATGATTTAAATTTGTATTTATGAGTCTCTCTGTTAAAGGTAAACTTGTGAAGATTCTGCCGGCTGAAACTGGAATATCCCGTTCTGGAAATTCCTGGAAAAAGCAGGGATTCGTCGTTGAGACACAGGAACAGTTTCAGAGAAAGATATGTTTCTCCCTTTTCAATGATAAAGTATCTATGCTGAACGGTGTTTCGGAAGGGGAGAAAGTCGAGGTTTCATTCGACATTGAATCCAGGGAATTCAATGGGAAATGGTTTCACAATATCAATGCCTGGAAAATTGCCAGAATAATGAAAAATGGAGCGGATGAAATTCCCCCTTTTACGGACAATGATATCCCCCCCGAAATTACTCAGGAGCAACCTGACGATCTTCCCTTTTAACAATATCCTGTTTTAACCTCAACATCACGATATTCTCCACATGGTGGGTATGGGGGAACATGTCGACCGGTTGGACTTTTTCCACACTATAAAAAGAGCTCATCAAGGCGAGGTCGCGTGCCTGGGTGGACGGATTGCAACTGACATACACGATCCGGCCGGGGGCAGCTTCCACGATCGCTTTGACCACCTCTTCATGCATGCCCGACCGGGGTGGATCAGTGATGATTACATCAGGACGGCCATGGTATTCCATGAATGCGGAATTCATGATCATTCTGATATCTCCGGCAAAAAACTGCGTATTCCCGGTTCCGTTGATCCCAGAATTGACAACAGCATCTTCAATGGCTTCAGGCACATATTCAATACCGATGACCTTGTGACAGGAACGGGCTATAAAGTTGGCTATGGTACCGGTTCCGGTATAAAGGTCGTATACGACCTCAGTACCGGTCAGTCCCGCAAATTCCCTTACTTTGCCATATAATGCGTAAGCCTGGTCACTGTTGGTCTGGTAAAAGCTTTTGGGCCCGATCTTGAATTTCATTCCTTCCATATTCTCCATAATATGGTCCTTTCCGCTGAACAGCCACACATCCTGGTCGGTGATGGTATCATTTCCCTTGGAGTTTATCACATACATAAGCGAGGTGATTTCCGGAAACTTAAAATGGAGCGCTTCCAGCAATCTTTCTCTTTTTGTCTTGTCTTCATAAAAGAAGGTAACGATGACCATCACATCTCCCGACGAGGCTGTCCGGATAATCAGGGTTCTCAGGAAACCCGTCTGTGCCTTCAGATCGAAAAAGGTCAGTTTCTCGCGGAGGGCATATTCAAAAAGAAAATTCCTGATTTTATTCGATGGTTCGGGCTGAAGCCAACATTCAGAAACGGGAAAAACCTTATCAAACATACCCGGCACATGAAATCCGAGTACATTTTTTTCAAATCCGTCGTCCCGGTTCTCCATTTCCTGACCGGTAAGCCATCTGTTGTTTGAAAAGGTAAATTCCAGTTTATTCCGGTAAAAGGTGGTTTTTGCCGAACCCAGGATGGGGAGAATTTCAGGCAGTTGCAACCTGCCAATCCTTTTCAGCTGGTCTTCAACCTGTTTCTGCTTGTAGTGAAGCTGAAGCGGGTAGGGGAGATATTGCCATTTGCATCCTCCACACAGTCCGAAATGGAGACAAAATGGCTCGGTCCTGTCCGGTGAATAATGATGGTACTTCACCACCCTGGCTTCTTCGTACCGTTTCTTTTTTACCATGACTTGCAGGTCGACCACATCGCCCGGAATGGCATGGGTGGTAAAAACCACCTTATCTCCTACCTTGGCCAGCGATCTTCCCTCGGCTCCGATATCGGTGATCGTCACATTTTCGTAAAACGGTTTAAACTTATTCCTTGACACCCTTTTTTGCGGCAAATATAGTGTATTGCCGGCATTATACCCAAGCAGGAAAGCCTCATTTGACTTTGCCAGAATGAAATTGTTTTTCTCAACTTGGGACTAAATTGAAAAGGAGTGAAATTTTAATTTTTTGGAAATGAGTCTTTTCCCTATTTGGCATAATATTGGCTGACTTATTATCAGATATTACATACTGGGGAAAGCATCTTCTGTATTTTAAATGATTGGTTTTGTGTTTAGGGGTTTGTAAATCATCAATCATCTTCAAAAAGCGTCCATACAGCTTTCCCCATTTTTT
>CAYWTT010000016.1:8816-20280 GCA_964461245.1 uncultured Prolixibacteraceae bacterium
TTTGTAAATCATCAATCATCTTCAAAAAGCGTCCATACAGCTTTCCCCATTTTTTATATCAAAGGGACTTCTTTGTATAAGATTCTTTTTCAGTTGTCGAAGTCGAGATGAAACCGCTCTTTCAGAAGTGCAAGGGCAGCATTTTTCTTCAGCATCTCTTCCATTTTTTCGGTGTCTGTGTAGATAATACGGGTCACGGGTTCCCGGACCACTTCCGTGAACAGATCGATGGTTGTGTTCCTTAATTCCTTTCTGAGCCAAGCTACCAGTTGTGGTTTGTTGTTTTTGACCAGTTCATCCTGAACCATGTTGTCAATTTTCAGCAAGAGGGAACCATCGGGATTCAGAACAGGTTTCCGGTTAAGTGTGGATTTCAGGTTTGGCCGGTCGTTAAAAGTTTCGAGTAATTCGGCCCATTTGGCATAAAGCTGATTTTCGGTGAAAGGTTCTTTCTGCGATACCCGGTTAAAAAGATCAAATTGTTCTTTTTGGGACATATCCGACCCATTTTCCACTTTTCCGGCCAGGGCAGCTTTGATGGAAGGTCCGGTTATCGCATGGGAAAGCTTGGTCAGGCTGGGCCTGATATCTACAGGTCGGGCTGTGGCTTTGACAACCTGGTCCTCACCGTTTTTTTGCTGGGGAATGAGGCTGAAAATCGGTATCAGAGAGTCCGGGTCTGTTCCGTCAGCTATTTTTTTTTTAAGGTAAGCTGGGCAATTCTGGCCAGAGTCAGCTCGACAGAGAGCCGTTTGTTCTGGCTTATTTTGTATTGGAAGTCACATTCATTGCTGAGCTGCAGCGCTTCCAGCAAAAATTCGGGAGAGGAAACGGCAGCCTGAACCTTGTATCTTTCCCGGATATCGCCGCTGACTTCAAGTAGCTGAACCGTCACCGGATCTCGTGAAACCAGCAGATCACGGAAATGACTGCTTAAACCGTTGATAAAATGCTGCCCTTCGAATCCTTTTTCAAGGATCTCATTAAAGAGGATCAATGCCTCTGTCACCTGGTTTTTAAGGAAGCAATCCACGATCCTGAAATAATAATCGTAATCCAGTACATTCAGGTTGGAAATCACGTCGTGGTACGTAATTTCCCGGCCGGAAAAACTGACAATCTGGTCAAAAATTGAGAGGGCATCACGCATGGCACCATCAGCTTTACGGGCAATGACATTCAGGGCATTGGGATCGGCATGAACCTGTTCCTCTTTGGCTACGTATTCAAGGTGGCGTACAATATCCTCCACCTTTATCCGGTTGAAATCAAAAATCTGGCATCGGGATAAGATGGTAGGTATTATTTTATGCTTTTCAGTGGTGGCCAGGATAAAAATGGCGTGCCTGGGAGGTTCTTCCAGCGTTTTCAGGAAAGCATTAAACGCATTGGACGACAGCATATGCACCTCGTCGATGATATAGACACTATAATTTCCAACCTGTGGCGGGATCCGGACCTGGTCGATCAGGGTGCGAATGTCATCGACCGAATTATTGGATGCGGCATCAAGCTCATGTATGTTGAAAGAACGGTTGGAATTGAAGGCTGCACACGATTCACAGTTGTTGCATGCTTCGTTTTCCGGAGAAAGGTGGCTGCAATTGATGGTCTTGGCAAAAATCCTGGCGCAGGTTGTCTTCCCAACCCCGCGGGGGCCGCAGAAAAGGTAGGAATGAGCCAGTTGCCTGTTTTTGATCGCATTTTTCAGGGTTGATGTAATGGCATCCTGTGCCACTACCATCCGGAACGAATCGGGTCGGTATTTCCTTGCTGAAACAATAAAGTTTTCCATAAATGAGCTTTCGCTTTCTGGAAGCCAAATATAGCCATTTTCAGCAAAGTATTCCTGGAGCCGCAGGATGAAATTTGGAAATTGCAAAATTCACACCGGCCGAAAGACCGGAAAAATCAGGTGACTGCCACACGGGAAGCCGCACGGGCTGATACAATGGCATCCTTCACTGCATTGGCTATTTCACAGGCTTCCGATACCGTTTCCGAAGTCGCGTTCTTCTCCAGAAACTGCCTGATCCTGAACCTGGCTGATTTGCGGAGGCTTCTGTCGGGATAGATCCTTTTTAACAATCCTGCGGGCTCCAGCAACGCCAACAGGAAAACATCCTTGGGGTCCAGGGTATCCTGGTACACCATATTTTTAATTTTATCGATCAGATCATAAGCATGGTTCCCTGGTGAAAGGAAAGGCTTTTCCCATTTAATAAATAAAAACCGGTGGTATTCAAGCCTGATCTCCCTCTTTTCCACCAGTGACCTGTAAATCTCATCCTTTATTTTTTTCTTCGATACAAAAATCGGTTCCAGCCAGTGACGGATGCGACGAGGTCGTGATGATCTGCCCAGTTTGGCTAAAAGATAAGCATGCAATGGAGAGTCGCTTTTAGCAGAAAGGAGTTCAACTTTTTTTCCCCTGATTGAAACATTCCCTGTCAGGGTCATTTCCAGCAGTGCTGCACCGGTCAGTGCAAAATCCAACGTCTGCCACGTCATTCCGGTAAGTCCGCCCTTAATGGGACGCACAGCCAGCAACAATAACTTTTCACTTACACTCAGATTGTTTATCATGGCCAGATTCTTAAACGGTTAAATTTCCCCTATCAGTCAATCAAAAACGAATTAAGTTACAAATTTTAACCTGATCCGCGATTTTTACCGGCAAAAAATTCCGTATACCCTGATGTTTTTATCCCCATATTTTTCAAATGTGGCTGAATACTTTTTTCATATACTCTCTCTTCCTTTGTTGCAGCTATCCTGGGAGATGGAACCTCATGGGCAAAAATAATTCTGGGTTTTGTCTGCCTTAGGCTGGATGCTTGTTTTACCTGTTTTTCCCTGGAAAACCACTATATTTGTTTTTTATCAGAAAAAATATACCGATGGGCAAAGGATTTGCGAGCGATAACAATGCCGGGATTCATCCTGCCATTTTGAAGGCAATTGGTGATGCCAATGCAGGACATGTGACCGGATACGGGCATGATCCCTATACCGAGAAGGCCGTAGAGCTGTTTCGGAATGAATTTGGCCCTGACACAGCAGTATTTTTTGTTTTTAACGGCACAGGTGCCAATGTATTGGGATTGTCAACCCTGACAAGGAGCCACCATTCGGTCATTTGTGCTGCAACGGCTCATATTCAGACTGACGAATGCGGTGCTCCCGAGAAATTCACCGGATGCAAACTGCTCCCTGTGGAATCAACTGACGGGAAGATCACCCCGGAGGTTGTGATGAAGCATATACATGGGTTTGATTTTGAGCATCATTCACAACCCAGGGTAATTTCCATTTCACAAGTTTCGGAGATGGGTACGGTATACAGGCCCGAAGAGATCCGTGCATTGGCTGATCTGGCGCACCGCCACGGAATGTTCCTTCACATGGATGGTTCCCGGATAAGCAATGCGGCCGTAGCCCTCGATCTTCCCTTCCGCACTTTCACTAAAGATTGCGGAGTGGATGTTCTTTCGTTCGGGGGTACCAAAAATGGCATGATGCTGGGTGAAGCAGTCCTGTTTTTCAATCCGGCGTTGTCACGGGACACAAAATACCTCCGGAAACAAAGCATGCAGCTCTTTTCGAAGATGAGGTTCGTGAGCGCTCAGTTTATCGCCTATTTTGAGAATGAATTGTGGAAATCCAATGCGTCGCAGGCAAACCGGATGGCCAAGCTCCTTGAGGCCGAGATCCGCCGGATACCGCAGATTATTCTCACCCAGAAAGTAGAGGCCAATGGTATATTTGCCATCATTCCCCGGCATATTGTGGAACCTTTGCAGGAGAAGTTCTTTTTTTATATCTGGGACGAAGAAGGTCCGGAAGTCAGGTGGATGACTTCATTTGATACAACCGAAGAGGAAATTGCGGCTTTCGCAGGACTGATCAGGGAATTGTTATGATTTCTGTCTGAAAGGGAGCCAAATCGGGCATTGAAGAAGTCTTAACCATCTTCGCGGGTGGGAATAGATTCAGTCAAGTTTTGAATGCACAACAAGGTGGTTTTATGGGAATATTCGGTTATTATCCGGGGAATCCGGCTCATTTTGACAAAGATCTGGACAGTAAGATTTTTCGGCACAGTCTGGAATTCGCCTTCTTTTTTGTGGCCGTTTTCTGGTTGGTCAAGATAGTGGAAGATATTTTCGGTTTTGATTTATACCAGTGGGGAATATACCCCCGTCATTTCAGTGGATTAAAAGGAATTCTCTTTTCCCCTTTTATTCACTCCGGATTTAATCATTTGATATCCAATACGATTCCTTTTTTTGTCCTGCTTTTTGCCCTGGTCTATTTTTACCGGAGACTTGCATATCGGATATTCTTCCTGCTTTATTTCTTGTCCGGGTTGTGTGTTTGGCTGGGTGGCAGGGAGTCATGGCATATAGGGGCCAGCGGATTAGTATACGGGCTGGCCGCCTTTCACTTTGTCAGCGGCATCATTCGGAACGACCTCAGGCTTCTGACGCTCTCCGCAGTGGTGGTTTTTTTGTATGGAGGCATGATCTGGGGTATTCTTCCGCTCAAACCGGATATTTCATGGGAGTCACACCTGTGGGGAGGTATTTCGGGAGTAGCCCTCGCATTTCATTTCAGAAGATACAAACTTTACAGAAGAAAATTCGATTGGGAAGAGGAACCGGAGGAGGAAGAATCCACTTCAACCGATTATACACTTCCACCTGTTTTCGGAGATGGCCAGGATTCAGTCAGCGGGCTGTTCGGACAAGAAAATGGGGATAAAAAAGAAGGCGAAGAAAAAAGCCCGGAATCAGGCAGGTGAACCGAAAAAATATATACTTTTGCGCGCATTATTAAGAAAAGTAGTTCTATTTATATATGATTAGCAGAAGGACCATCAGAATCAAGGTGTTACAAATATTGTACGCTTATTATTCTACACCCGACAAGTCCATTAGCAGTACTGAAAAGGAGTTGAATTTTGCCCTTTCTAAAACTTATGACCTTTATCACTACCTGCTGGCCCTGCTGATTGAAATGGCCGATTTTGCCCAGCGGCGGATTGATACCAATTTGGCCAAATTTGTTCCGACTTACGAAGATCTTCATCCCAACACCCGTTTCGTGGATAACCGGCTCATCGGGCAGCTGCGGATCAACCGCCGGCTGCAGGCCTATCTGAACCAGTCCAAACTTTCATGGGTAAATCACCCGGAACTAGTCAGGGATATGTACACTTTTCTTTCTGAAACGGAATTCTTCAGAGAATACATGGGTAACCCTGACAGCACGTTTCTGGAAGACCGGAAATTCATCGAAAAGGTGGTTCAGAATGTAATCCTGATAATGGAAGATCTTTATATCATGCTGGAGGAGGAGAGTATTTACTGGAATGATGATTTGGATCTGGTGGTAGCCATGATTTTGAAAACGATCCGGAATTTCGATGAAAGATCAGATGAATTTCAGCCACTTCTGCCAAAATATAAAGATTCTGAAGATGAACAGTTTGCAAAGGATCTGTTTCGGAAAGCCGTGATCAACCACGATGAACTGAGGAGCCTGATTAATCAGCATTCAAGCAACTGGGACCTGGAGAGAATTGCATTCATGGATATACTGATCATGCAGCTGGCACTGGCAGAGTTCCTTTATTTTCCTTCCATTCCGACAAAAGTGACGCTGAATGAATATATTGAACTTTCAAAATATTACAGCACCGACAAGAGCCGGAATTTTGTCAATGGCATTCTGGATAAAGCATTGAAAGAGCTGAAGACAGAACAGAAAGTGCAAAAGACAGGTCGTGGTCTAATTGGTGAGTTCAATGAGTAAAAGAGCCTGTTTTGTTATCCTGCTTATAATTTTATTTGGATGTTCCGGGCAGAATGATCAGAAAACGAAAAGAGGAAGCAGTGTCCCCTTTCAAAAAGAAGCTCCTGTATTGGAGTTTACCGAAGAAATCCATAATTTTGGGACATTAAGATCTGGTGAAATTGTCTTATACACTTTCGTTTATAAGAATACAGGGAAAGGAAAACTGGAAATCTCTGAAGTGGAAAGCGGGTGTGGATGCCTGACAGTGGAGCCTCTGGAAAAGACCGTGCTCCCCGGAGAAACGGGAAGGATCAGGGTTGTATTTCAGACAGCGGGATTGTTCGGAACGCAGTTCCAGGCTTTTCGTGTGCTTTTCAAGCAGGAAGGCATTGAAATGCACCTGGCTGTGGCAGCTGAAGTACTTAATGAAGATATTGAATACAAACAACCATAAATGTTAGAAAAATGAACAATCTGTTTATCATCGCACAGGCCGCTCAACCGGGGGGCAACGCACTGACCGGGATGCTGGTTCCGATGTTGGTCATTATCGTGATCTTCTATTTTTTCATGATCCGTCCGCAGGTAAAAAGGCAAAAAGAACTCAAAGTTTTCCGTGAAAGCCTGTCAAAGGGTGATAAAGTGGTCACCACAGGAGGTATTTACGGGAAAATTGTTGAAATTAAAGAGAATGTCGTGATTATTGAGGTGGACACGAATGTGAATATTCGTGTGGATAAAGCCGCTATTATTAAAGATATGAGTGATGCTCAGCAACCACGCTGACACGCAGTATAACGTTTCGTTAAAGGCTGGCAGGTTGCCGCCTTTTTTTTTGTTATTTATCCATCTGATTATACCTTTGTTGTTGTGATATATCTCATTACCGTTAATGAAAGGTGAGAAATGAATATTTCGGAAGGGAACCAGCACCTTAAGTTACCCCGGTGGATAAGTCCCCCTACAGTCCGGAAAAGGGAGACTATCCTCACTATGCTGGTATGTCTCATTATTTCCACCATACTCTGGTTTTTTAACGAGCTTAGTAAAAATTACACCACTACTATCTCTCATCCGGTAGAATACGTCGATCTCCCCAAAAACAAATTTATCATCAATACTCCCCCGCACCTGCTCAACCTGAAAGTGAATGCTTTCGGCTTTACCCTGATAAGGTATAAACTGACCATGTCTTTTTCACCGCTGCTGCTTGATGTCAATGAAATTCTGGAGTCACAGCCTCCGGTATCTGCCGGGGTGTATATTATTTCCACCCGGAACATCACGGAACAGATATCTTCGCAGATCAGCAGTGGAATGGAATTGATGGATATTACCCCCGGGATCTTCACCCTTGCTTTCGACAGCCTCGATGTGAAGAGGGTTCCGGTCGGATCTAAAGTCGGATTCAGTTTTAAACCCCGCTTCGGGCTTATATCACCGGTCAGGTTCGAACCTTCCTTTGTGACGATTACGGGGCCTCATGACCTGGTCAAGTCCACAGATACCATATACACGGTTCCCCGGTTTTTTAAAAACCTGGATGTTACTTTATCCCAGAAAATCCCATTGATCATTCCCCGTCAGATATACATCGAACCCGCTGAGGTGAACCTGATTGCAGCAGTAGATGAGTTCACGGAAAGGAATATGTTCATTCCCATATGGATTGATAACCAGTCTGATAATTACAAGATCAGGCTCTTTCCGCATGATGTGGAGGTCAGTTTCAGAATCGGACTGTCGGAATATACGCAAATAAAACCAGAAGACTTCAGCCTGTATGTTTCTTGGGAGGATATTCAGAAAAATTTGCAGGTACTTAAGGTCAGGATAAAAAAATCACCGGCGGGTGTAAAGAACCTGAAAATTATCCCCGAGCATGTCGAATATCTTATTGAAAAGAACTGACGATCCGCTGAAGATTGGTATAACCGGAGGTATCGGGAGCGGAAAGTCACTTGTATGTTCGATATTCAGGGTAATGGGCATACCCGTTTTTGAAGCAGATCAGGTTGCCAAAGCATTGTATGATTCCAGCGAAGAGATCAGGGGTGAACTTATCCGGATGTTCGGGAAAAGGCTTTATTCATCCGGAGGATTATTGAACAGGCAAATGCTGGCTTCCATTATCTTCAATGACAAGGATTCCCTCGGTAAGGTAAACAGCCTGGTTCATCCTTTTGTAAGGAAAGCCTTTGAAGAGTGGTACAGATTACAGGATTCGCATTATGTTTTGCACGAAGCGGCCATTCTTTTCGAAAGCGGTTTTTATAAGCTGATGGACGCTAATATTCTGGTTACAGCCCCGGCAGAGCTTCGTATCCGGAGAGTGATGGAAAGAGACGGGATTTCGAGGGAGAAAGTGCTGTCCCGCATGCAGAACCAGGGAAGCGAAGAGGAATACAGGGAAATGGCGGATTTCATCATCCGGAATGACGAGGAAGATTTTATCATCAGTCAAGTATTGGATACAGACAAAAAAATAAGAGCAAATGGGAATCTTTGGTAAATGGATCGGCGGTGGTTTGGGCTGGGCTGTGGGTGGTCCCATAGGTGCCCTGGTGGGTTTTGTTATCGGTTCGGTGGTTGACGGAGCCGGAAAAAGCGTGCAGATCAGCAGAAGTACCGGAACCCGTACCACAACAGGGGGTTATATTACCAGTCTGCTTGTGCTGATAGCGGCTGTGATGAAGGCCGACGGCAAGGTGATGCGCTCGGAGCTCTCCTTTGTAAAAGAGTTCCTCAGGCAAAACTTCGGTGAGGATCCGGCAGCTGAGGCTACAGTTATGCTGCGCGATTTGCTGGAACAGAATATACCGGTTGCCGACATTTGTCATCAGATCGAATTGAATATGAATTATTCGGCCAGGCTGCAATTGCTGCACTTTTTGTGGGGTATTGCCAGGGCAGATAATGTGATCACCGCCGAAGAACAGAAATTGATTGAGTTTATGGCGCAACGGATGGGGATTTCAGCCAGTGATGCCGAGTCAATAAAAGCGATGTTCATCCAGAATACAGATTTTGCCTATAAGATTCTGGAGGTTGAATCCTCGGCCACCAACGAAGATGTGAAGAAGGCATACAGGAGAATGGCCATGAAATATCACCCCGATAAACTGGCTACCATGGGTGAAGAGATACAACATGCCGCGCAGGAAAAATTCAAAAAAGTGAACGAAGCCTACGAGTTGATCAAAAAGGAGAGAGGTATTGTTTGATTTATTTTCCGTCAGACACCGAAGTCCACATCCTCATTGATGTCAGTCAGAGCAGGTTTAGGTTGCTGGTTTGCATTGATATAATCAAAAATCTCCTGCAGGGTTTCGGAAAAATGGTCAAAATCTTCCTGATACAGGAAAATCTTATGTTTTTCATAAGAAAAATTCCCGTCATTCTCCATTCTTTTCTTGCTTTCCGTAATAATCAGGTATAACTCCTTGTTCCGGGTACTTTTCACATCGAAAAAGTAGGTTCTTTTACCGGCCCTGATCACTTTGGAAAGGACATCCTGGTTAAAATTTGAACCGGTGTCATCCGAATTTTCACGTCTTTCAAAGTCTTTCATCTCCTCAATCATTAACAATTTGGTTTTCTCCTCAAAGATTCAAAAATTTCTTTAATAAGCTGTCAATTTCCGTCAGAAACATTCATTCCATTGATTCAGTGTTCACTTCCTCATTCACCCCTTCTGGCGGCTTCCAGTGTATTGATCAGCAGGGATACCCGTGTCATCGGACCGACTCCTCCGGGTACAGGGGTTATCCACGAACATTTAGGAGCTACTTCGTCGAACTTAACGTCTCCTTTCAGGCGATATCCCGATTTTGTTTCGCTTGAAGGCACGCGCGTGGTGCCTACATCGATGACCACTGCACCCTCCTTTACCATGGATGCCTTTACAAATTCAGGAACTCCGATAGCTGCCACCAGGATATCGGCCCTGGCACAGACCTCCTCCAGGTTTTGTGTGCGGCTGTGCGCGACGGTCACCGTGGCATTGATGTTTTTATGGGACATCAGGATGCTGAGCGGGCGGCCCACAATGTTGCTCCGGCCTATGATCACGCAGTTTTTTCCATTGGTTTCGATATGGCAGCGTTTCAACATCTCCACAATGCCAAAGGGAGTAGCCGATACAAATGAAGGAATTCCCAACACCATCCTTCCCACATTCACCGGATGAAATCCGTCCACATCTTTGTCAGGAGAAATGGCTTCGATCACTTTTTGCTCAGCAATGTGTTTGGGAAGCGGCAATTGAACAATGAACCCGTCAATATCCGGATCTTCATTCAGTATCGCTACCTGATCAAGCAGCACCTGTTCCGTCACATCCTCTTCAAACCGGATGAGGGTAGACACAAATCCCACCTCTTGGCAATCCTTGATTTTATTTGCAACGTACGTTTCACTTCCTCCGTCATGACCGACGAGAACCGCCGCCAAATGAGGTGTTTTCCTGCCAGCAGCCTTAATTCTTTGGACCTCCCCGAAAATCTCTTTCTTAATTTCAGAAGCTATCTGCTTTCCGTCAATTAGTTGCATGCTATTGGTTTTATTTTATTTGATGCTCTGCTTTATGTTCCCTTTCCGGATCGTTTTCAGTTATACGGTGGTCATCTGCTGCCAGGAATGCTATCTCCTTCGCTGCTGCATGCCTCCCATCATGTGGTGGAGGTTTTTACCCTGGGCTACCATTTTCATCATTTTGCTGGTTTCAGCAAATTGTTTCAACAACCGGTTGACCTCTTGGATCTGTGTGCCTGATCCGTCGGCGATACGTTTCCGCCGGCTGCCGTTTAAAATGGAGGGATTTTCCCTTTCGCCGGGGGTCATCGAATGGATAATGGCTTCGATGTGTTTGAAGGAGTCGTTGTCGAGGTCGATGTTCTTGAGGGCTTTTCCCATCCCGGGGATCATAGAGGCCACATCCTTCAGGTTCCCCATTTTTTTTATCTGTTGGATTTGCTTCAGAAAGTCGTTGAAATTGAACTGGTCTTTGGCAAGTTTCTGCTGGATCCTTTTTGCCTCTTCTTCATCAAACTGCTCCTGGGCTTTTTCCACGAGGGAGACGATGTCACCCATTCCCAGGATCCGGTCAGCCATCCGGTCGGGATGGAAAACTTCGATGGCTTCCATCTTCTCACCTGTACCTACAAATTTAATGGGTTTGTCGACCACGGAACGGATGGAAAGAGCGGCTCCCCCCCTGGTGTCCCCATCCAGCTTGGTCAGGATAACTCCGTTAAAATCGAGACGGTCATTGAATTCTTTGGCGGTATTCACGGCATCCTGGCCGGTCATGGCATCGACTACGAAAAGGATTTCCTGTGGCTGCAACTCTTTTTTGAGTGCGGCAATTTCGTCCATCATCTGTTCATCGATAGCCAAACGGCCGGCGGTATCGATGATTACCACGTCGTATCCGTTGAGCCGGGCATGTTTAACGGCATTCTGGGCTATTCTGACCGGATTCATGCTTCCCTCTTCGGTAAATACCGCTACTCCGATCTGGCTTCCCAAAACTTTCAGCTGCTCAATTGCGGCAGGCCTGTATACGTCTCCGGCCACCAACAAAGGATGACGTCCTTTTTTATGCTTCAGCATATTGGCCAGTTTCCCAGAGAAGGTGGTTTTTCCGGACCCCTGCAATCCGGCC